>JAMOPX010000196.1 GCA_027064285.1 Desulfobacterales bacterium
TTTGGATTGATGACTGATGCAGGTAGACAATGGAGAGGGATAGGGATAAAATCGATAATTCCGAGAATAATGAAATTTAAATATAGATATTTAAGGGGTGGTTTTGTGATTATACCAAGACTATTATGTAAATATTTTTATAATGGATAATACCAAATTATGCATTCACTTTATAAATTTTAGGGTGAAAGTCTATTATCCACACTATCTCTTTTACTGTAAAAAATTCAATAAAAATTTTTCTTTAGAAAAATTTTAAAATAGTCTTGGTATTACAGATGAGATAACAATTGCTTGAAAGCGATTTTATAAGAGTATATAATCTAATTCTAAAAATGCAGGAGGTTTTTTATGAAGGTAATACTTCAAAGAGATTGGGAAGATCTGGGACTTGAAGGAGATATAATTGAAGTTGCCAGAGGATACGCAAGAAATTATCTTATCCCCAAAGGAATTGCTGTTGAGGCAATTCCTCCAAATATAAAGGCATTTGAACAAAAGAAAAAGAAGATAGAAGCAAGACGGGCAAGAGAAAAAGAGCAGGCACTAAAATTAAAAGATAAAATAGAAGAGATGGAGATTGTGCTTAAAAGAAAAGCTGGAGAGGAAGACAAACTTTATGGTTCTGTAACAAATATGGATATAGCATTAGAGTTAGAAAAAGCGGGAATTTCAATAGACAGAAAAAAGATATTATTAGACAAGCCTATAAAAAGCTTGGGAGAATTTACTGTTCCTATTAAGCTATACCCTGAGGTAGTAGCAAATCTAAAGCTGAAAATCCTTCCTGAAGAGAAAGAAGAACAAAAGTAAGTTATGCAGCTAAAAGTCCCGCCTCACAGCATAGAAGCGGAGCAAGCTGTATTAGGCGGTATTCTAATTAATAATGATGCTATAAACAGTGTGCTTGACATAATCGCACCTGATGATTTTTACAAAGAAAGCCACTCTGCCATATATGAAGCAATGGTGGAGTTATATAATCAGGATGAGCCGATTGATATTATAACTGTATCGCAGTATCTTGCCGCACATAATAGACTGGACACTATCGGAGGAACTGACTATCTAGCATCTCTTGTGGAGTCGGTTTCCACATCTGCTGGAATTGTATATCATGCCCAGATCATAAAAGATCTTTCTATAAGGAGAAAGCTTATACAACAATGTGCCATTATATCCGAAACATGCTTTCAAGACGATAAAAAAACAGAAGAGCTTTTGGAATTTGCTGAGCAATCCATATTTGATATTGCAGATGAAAGGGTAAAAAAAGGCAATCTTGAAAGTCTAAATGAGGTGATAAGCAAAAGCTTTAAAAAGCTGGAAAGCACAGCAGCAATAGAAGGCTTTGTAACAGGTATTCCCACAGGCTTTAGAGAATTTGACAAACTCACAGCAGGGCTTCAGCCTGGAGAGCTGATCGTAATAGCAGGAAGGCCGAGTATGGGTAAAACAGCTTTTGCTTTAAACATAGCTTATAATGCAGCAACTATTACGGGCAAGGCTGTGGTATTCTTTTCCTTGGAGATGTCAAAGCTTCAGCTTGGTATAAGACTATTAGGGTTTGATGCAGGAATTGATGCATCAAGACTGCGCACAGGATTTTTAAAAGACAAGGAATGGGAGCTACTTACAGAATCAGCAAATCGGCTTTCTGAGCTTCCCATCTTCATAGATGATTCTTCCAGTATCAGCGTGTTAGAAATGAAAGCAAAATGCAGGAGATTAAAAAAGCTATATGAAGTAGGACTGATTATAATAGATTATCTTCAGCTAATACAAGGACATAAATCTTATGAATCAAGGCAGCTTGAAATTTCTGATATATCCAGGATGCTAAAAGCTCTTGCCAAAGATCTAAATGTGCCAGTTGTGGCTCTTTCACAGTTAAATAGAAGGGTTGAAGAAAGACAAAATAAAAGGCCACAGCTTGCTGACCTGAGAGAAAGTGGCGCAATTGAACAAGATGCTGATGTAATAGCCTTTATTTACAGAGATGAAGTATATAATCCCGATCTGCCACATAATAAAAATATCGCTGAAATAATCCTTGCAAAACAAAGAAACGGACCTACTGGAAGCTTTAAACTTACTTTCCAAAAGGAAATAACAAGATTTAGAGATCATATAGAGGATATATCTGTAGATTAGAGTAGTCATGTATGGAAAGATTTCAGGGCTTAAATCGAGCCAGATAAAAAGATTGGAAAGGCTTTATAGAAGATCTGTGCCTGCCAACCAGATTCTCACAAGAGAACTTGCCAGACAAATGGCATCTATATCATACGAGATAGGCAGGCAGGTAGGAGTTCTGGTAAACAGAAAAGGGAAGATAGAAGAAGTAATAGTTGGGGAAAGATGTAAGATTCAGCTGCCTGACCTATCAGGTCACCGCACAGGAGCTGGAAGACTAAAAGGCCTACGACTGATACACACCCACTTAAACAATGAGCCTATATCCCAAGATGATCTAATAGAGTTAATTCTTATGGGATTGGATCTTGTAGCATGTATAGGAGTGAATAATCAGGGTATTCCGGGGACAATAACTTATGCCTATATCTTACCCAAAAACAAGGATGGAATAGGCTGGCAAATAGAAACAGCACCAGATACTGGCCAACTGGAAGTAGACTTCTTGACATTGATTTCCTCCTTAGAGGAAGAGCTTTCCAGAAACATATCGGGTTCTTCAATGCAGTACAAAGATAGGGCTATACTTGTAAGTGTAACAGAAGGGCCTCGATGGAAAGAGGAAGAGTCGTTGGAAGAGTTAAAGGAACTTGCCAAAACAGATGATGTGCAGGTAGTTGGAAAAGTGGTTCAAAGGGTAAAAAAAATAGATCCTCGCTTCCTTATAGGGAAGGGTAAACTAAGCGAACTTGTGCTGATGTGCAGACAGATGGGATGCAATCTTTTGATCTTTAACAACAAACTCACTCCTGCTCAGGTGAAAAACTTAGCTGATTTTACAGAAATGAAGATAATAGACAGAGGACAATTAATTCTGGATATATTTGCCAGAAGGGCCAAAAGTAGGGAAGGAAAGATTCAAGTAGAATTGGCACAACTAAGATATATCCTTCCAAGGTTAACAGGCAAACATTCGGCCATGTCACGTCTTGCAGGTGGAATAGGAGGAAGAGGTCCTGGAGAGACAAAACTGGAAATAGATAGAAGGCGAATAAGAGATAGGATTGCAAGGTTAAAAAAAGAACTTCAAAATATAAGAAAAGAGAGGGAACAAAGAAGAAGACTGAGAAAAAAGAATGAACTACCTATTATATCCATTGTAGGTTATACAAATGCGGGCAAATCTACCCTTCTCAACTCCCTCACACACAGTAATGTAAAAGTGGAAAACAAGTTATTTGCTACACTTGATCCTACCAGCAGGAGACTCAGGTTTCCTGAAGAAAAAGAGGTTATTATTACAGACACTGTGGGATTTATAAGAGATATTCCAGAAGACCTTTTAGATGCCTTTGCCGCTACCTTAGAAGAGCTCTATGAAGCAGACCTTCTTTTGCATGTAGCAGATATATCAAGTCCTTACTTAGAAGATCATATAAAAACAGTAGAAGAGATACTGAAACGCCTGAATCTGGACATGATTCCTAAACTACTTGTGTTGAACAAGAAGGATCTTTTACCAGATGATCAGGTAAGAAGGATAGAAAAAAAATTAGGAGGGATCGCTATCTCTGCTATCGACCCCTCCTCTCTTATCCCGCTTTTGGATCACATAAAAGAAATTATGTGGCCAGAAGCCTTTTCCATCCAGGTGATATAAACTTCTTGCCTTGTCTTGTAATTATCAATACTTCTCTTCCCCCCATGGAGTTTACAAATTTAATACCCTGATCAGGCTTCATAGCAAATACCGTCGTAGATAGAGCGTCAGCATCAGCACATGTCTTGGACACAATAGAAACACTAACATCTGTTTTTGGAGACATACCGGTATGAGGATCAATTATGTGATAGAAAAGCTTTTCTCTGTCAAAATAGATCTCATAATTCCCTGAGGTAGCAATTGCTCCTTTTGTCATCTTTATTATTGCAGGATAATGCCCTTTTTTGTTTGGATCCTGAACAGCTATCATCCAGGGTTTATTATTAGATTTTGTTCCAGAAACCCTTATATCTCCACCTGCATTAATAAGATAATTTTTAATTCCACAGCTTTCCAACACTTTTGCAGTTTGATCCACAATATATCCTTTTGCAATTCCATCTAAGGTAATGCCCATTCCAGGCTCTTTGAAAAAGAGCTTATTTCCTGCAAGGACTATCTTATCACTACCTATAAGTTCCATTCTTTCTTTTATTTCTTTATCTGTTGGATATAGTCCCTTAGCAAATTTCTCCTGAAACAGATCTATTATGGGCTTTACCGTTATATCAAAACAGCATCCACTTAATTTATAGTATCTGAGAGATCTCTGAACCAAATCCATCATATGAGAAGGAACTCCTTTTATCTTTCCTTCTTCATTTAGCTGAGCAACTGCACTAATTTTATTAAATCTACTTAACTCATTACTTAACTCATTTACTTTATCAAATGCCTTTCCCATTGCCTGCTCTGCTTTATACTTAGATTCATCAAATACAGTTATAGATACAAATGTTCCCATTCCCAATCTTGTTGAAGATACCTGATAGAGTTTTCTATTAAATCTTAAAGATTCTGTCTTTAATGCAGGGACAGTAAAGGCGGCTATACCAATGCCCAGCATACCTGACAGTTTTAAGAAAGATCTACGATCCATTTGTTTCATAATCACCACCCCTTTATTAATATTAAGCTGCCTTTTTTTCTAATCCATATTCATATTTAATCTCAAAAGGTCTGAGAATCTTTCTGGGACACTTTTCAACACAGACCATCTCACACTTATCCCCATAATCCAAACATTTTTTATGGTCTATCTTTATAATCCCATCTTCCATACTAATAGCTTTTGCTGGACATGTCTTTATACACATCTTACAGGAGATACAACCTACTTTGCATATACTTCTCACTACCTTACCAGGATCTTTAGAACTGCACGGCACCCACACTCTGGCATTCTTAGGAATAATCTCTATTACATTCTTAGGACATGCCTTTGCACAGGTTCCACATCCAACACATTTTAACGGATTAATAAAAGGAATACCATCTTTAATTGTGATCGCATCAAAAGGACATGCTCTCTCACAATCTCCAAAGCCTATGCATGCGTATCTACATTCCATTATACCACCAAATGCAATGTTAGCTGCTACACAAGATTGATACCCAATATAATCATACTTTTGCTTTACTTCTCCTTCTATCTTGCTACATCTAACCGCAGCGATAACTGCCTCAACAGCTTCCACCTTTTTACCCGTTATCTCAGCCACTGCCTTTGCTGTCTCCTCTCCCCCTGGAAGACACAAATTTGGTGGAATATTAGGATCATTTACTACTGCATCTGCATATCCTTCGCATCCAGCGAAGCCACATCCACCTCACTGAGCCCCTGCAAGCACTTCTTTAACAGCCTCCACCTTAGGATCTACTTCCACATGGAACTTATGAGCAGCAAGAGCAAGACCTATACCAAATACAATCCCTATCACTCCTAACACTGCCAAACCGCCCATTGCAATCTTTACAAGCTGGGGATCCATCCTTTAAACCCCTCCTTAAAATATAGACATCCCAGAAAATCCCATAAATGCTAAGCCAAAAAGACCTGCTGTAATAAATGCTATAGAAAGCCCTTGATAAGATGGAGGTACATTTGCCAATTCCAATTTTTCTCTGACCGAAGACATAAGGAACAGTGCAAGAAAATAACCAAGACCTGCTCCTAAGGAAAATACAAAAGCTTCTATGGCATTATAGCCATTCACCACAATAAGTAGCGGAACTGCAAGAATAACGCAGTTTGCCAAAACAAGCATCAAGTAGATTCCAAATGCTTTAAACAGAAAAGGATTAATCTTTCTTAAGATTATATCTACCGCCTGCACAATCAGGGAAACAATTCCTATAAAGATAACTACTTGGAAGAATTGCAGATTCAAAGGCTTTAACACATAATTATATAAAAACCACGAAATCATTGCACTGCATACCATTACTATTGTAAATGTTATACCCATTCCAATAGCTGTAGCTTTTCTTTTGGAAGTTCCAAAGAATACACACAGTCCTAAGTACTTAGTAAATACAAAGTTATGTACTAACATAGCACCAATTAAGATAGAAAAAAGAAAACCCGCATAACTCTTTCTAACTGTAAAAGAAGCCACTCCCAAGTTTCTTCCTGCTGAAACCAGCTTCTTTATTACAACTACATGGGGACTGTGCTGATTTAATTCTTCTGTAAAAGTAAGAATAAGTGTTTTCCCATCTTCAGAAAGAGAAGCTCCTTTTATCTTTAATGGGATATCAGGATCTGTGCTTTCATATACATAATAATTATCTATGTCTTCAACTATTTTTTTATCAACTGGACCTGCAAAAAAGATAATTATCTTATCCTTTTTCAAAAAGGATGCCTTTTTTATAAAACTACCTGCACTTGCCCATACATTTGAAACTGTTATAAAAAGCGTAATCAAAACAAATATAGCAAGACTCTTATACCTAACCATCTTTATCCTCTCATCTTCTTCTCTTTTGCCTTCTTAAACAAGAACTCTACATAATTGTAAACCGCCATCATAAAGCCAACACAGAAGAAACCTGCTACAGGAAGAATAAAGAAAAGAAGCGGCTTTACAGGAAGCACCTGATGTCCGAACAGGGCTCCAGCTCCTAAAAGTTCTCTTATAAAACCAAGGGTCATCATACCAAACATAAAACCAAGTCCCATACCAATTCCATCCCAAAAAGAAGGAATAAGGGGATTCTTAGCAGCAAACACTTCCAATCTCATAAGTATAATAGAGAAGGTTACAATTAATCTGATAAATATACCCATTGCCTTATAGGCTGTAGGGAAAAAGGCAGAAAGGCTTAGATCTATTACTGTCACCCATGTAGCAATAACAAGCGTATATGTAGGAATCCTTATTTTTGGGTGTATATAATTCTTTAAAAGAGAAATAGTACAACTAGATGCCACTTGCACAAATAAAACTGCAAGTCCTAAGAGGAAGCCATTCATAAGAGTAGTGCTTATTCCAACTGCAGGACACATGGAAAGAGCAAGACGGAATATAGGATTCTCATTAAATAAACCATTGAGTATTAACTCAAAATTACTTTTAGGCTTTCCTGCCATAAAGTCCCCCTATATAACCGCATTAATATGTTGATCTTTTATTATCTTATCTAATACTTTAATTCTATAAGCGAATTTTTTAACAATGTTTTTTATTCCATTTGTTACACAAGTACTGGTAATTGTTGCGCCAGTAAGAGCATATATATGAGAGTCCTGATATTTTTCTCTGATCTTTTTTATCTGTTCTTCAGTAAATTCTCTCTCTTGCTCTAAAATCCTTCTGTATTCTTCAGGGAGAGGTTCTTTTATTACTTTTAATTGTGTTATCTCTTTGTAAGTAAGCCCTTTAAATTGATTTTTGAAATAGTTTTTCTCTATTTCTCCTCCAAGTCCAGGGTCCTCCTCTTCTTCTAATATTTCCAACCCCTTAATAGTATAATCAGGTTCTAAAGCTAAAAGTACTTTTATTGTAGTCTTAAATCCGGCAAATCCTCTTGGAAGAAGATAAGCCACCCTTTTCCCATTGTTTACTGCTATTATTATTCTATTTGCATAGAAAAATTTTACTGATGGATTTAATACGGCTGAAAGTGCCTTCTCTCTCGCTGACTCCTCTCTAGCCTCTTCTTCTGAAATATTTAGGTCTTTTTTATAAAGAAAGTTTCCATCAAAGTTGAGTGCTACAAAACAGTATTTTCCATTCTTAAGTGGAATCATATATCCCATATAATCTTTTTTTGGCTCATTCAAGATATATCTATAAACTTCATGAAACTGAAGGGTGCTTGGAGCAGGATTTTCATGGGTATACCCCAAGGCACTGTACATAGCCTCTTTAAATTCTACATACTCATTATGCTTCTTCGCCTTTATGGTAAGCATAAAGGCCACACCCATAATAAATGCCGAAGCTATACAAGCAACAGTAAGCCCTATTATGATTCTTGGAAAATCTTTCATTTCTTTTCACCCTTTGGAGGAGCAAATCTTTCTGGTTTAAACCATGAATCCAGTGCAGGAGTAAATCCATTCATAAGGAGTATTGCATAACATACTCCTTCTGGATATCCGCCCTTAAGCCTTATAAGAACTGTCAGAGCTCCTATACCTGCTCCATATATAAGTTGACCTGTTTTATAATTAGGAGAAGTAGCATAGTCTGTAGCCATGAAAAAGGCACCAAGCATAACACCACCTGACAGGATAGCAACAAGAGGATTTCCTTCAAACAGATGTTCACCCCCAAATATCCACGTCAGAAATGCGATTGTGCCTATCATAGATACCGGAATATACCATTTTATATAACCTTTATAGATAAGATAGAGGCCTCCCAGCAAAAGCAGAAAAGCAGAGGTCTCACCAATACATCCTGGTCTTATACCTACAAAGAAATTTTTATAAATATAAGAAAGAGATCCATATTTCTGAATCAAGGCCTGAATTCCATAATGCTTTACAATAAAAAGGGGAGTAGCAGAAGAAAGGGCATCCGCACTATGTTTTAGATACTTGGGTACAATCCAAGCAGAAGTCATTGCTACTGGAAATGTTGCCATCAGAAAAGCCCTGCCTATGAGAGCAGGGTTAAAAATATTTGCTCCTAAGCCCCCAAAAAGATGTTTTGTTACAAATATTGCCATCACTGCGCCCAAGATGGGCAGATAATAAGGGACTCCTGGGGGAATTACATATGCAAGCAAGATCCCTGTAATAACTGCACTTCCATCCTTTATAGTAATAGGTCTCCCCAAAGCCTTTTCAGAAATAGCCTCTGTTAATACACAACTTATTACACTTATAAGGGTTATTATAAGAACCCTGATTCCGAATATAGCTGTTGCCATAATAAGTGGTGGAATAAGACAAGCCACCACTGTCCACATAATCTTCTCTACAGTAACAGGACTCTTTATATGAGGTGATACAGAAACTGTTAACAAATGATTTTCAAAAGTAGTTGTTTTCTCCATAATTTCTGCAACCCTACCTTTTTGCTTTCATCTTTGCAATTCTTATAAACTGAACCAATGGCCTCTTTGAAGGACAAACATATGCACAGCAACCACATTCAAAGCACTCAAAGACACCAAATTGAGTTGTTTCTTCTAGTTTTCCTGCTTCCACATATATTCCTATTTCATTTGGCTGAAGCCCCATAGGACATGCTTCCAAACAAAATCCACACCTTATACAAGGCTTATATTCATAAAGATCTATCTCTTCTTCCGTAAGAAAGAGCACTCCTGAAGTAGTTTTTGTAATGGGAAAATCCAACGTGGACACCGCAAAACCCATCATAGGACCACCCACTACCACCTTTCTTAGCTCTGGTGTGGTTCCACCCAAATAATCTACTATATCCTTAACCCTTGTGCCAATCCTTACTTTCAGGTTTGCTGGTCTAACAATTCCTTTTCCAGAAAAGGTAACTACTTTATCAACTACAGGTTTATTAAAAACTACTGATTCATATATAGCCTTCGTAGTCCCTATATTTTGGACTATTACCCCAACATCAAACGGAAGTCCAAACGCGGGCACCTTTCTGCCCGTTACTGCCTCAATAAGTTGCTTCTCTGACCCCTGAGGGTATTTTACTTTTAAAGGCACAACAGATATATCAAATCCTTTCGAATTTTCTTTTACCGCTCTGCTCATTTCTTCTATTGCATCTGGTTTATTAGCCTCAATTCCAACATATCCTTTTTTTATACCTAATATAGTCAAAATAATTTTTATACCTTCTACAATCTCTTTTGGATGTTCAACCATAAGTCTATGATCAACTGTAAGATATGGCTCACATTCTGCACCATTTATAATCAGGGTATCCACCTTGCCTTCCGGAGGAGATAGCTTTACATGAGTAGGAAACCCTGCACCGCCCATACCAACAATACCAGCTCTTTTTATCCTATTTAAAAGCTCTTCTTTTGATAAACCATGCCAATCTACAGATTTATATTGTTTCTCTTCTGCTTCTGGATCTCTCTCTATGGTAATAGAAGGAACACTTACCATCAACGGATGAACAGATTCTCCTATAGCTTTTACAGTACCTGTAACACTTGCATGTACACAAGCACCTAATCCTTTTTCCACATCTCCGATTATATCTCCTTCTTGAACCTCATCTTTCTTTTTTACCAGTGCTTTACATGTAGCACCAAAATGCTGAAGCAAAAGGATATCCACTTCTGAGGGAAGAGGCATCTCTTCAATAGGTAAATCTTCTGTATATTCCTTCCTCTCTGGAGGATGAATCCCGCCTTTTTTAAAGGTCCTAAGTGTCTTTTCCATAAGCAGATTCCAACCAAAATTTATGGATGCTATATACATTTTTGGCTAAAGTATTGTCAAGCAATTTTTTGCTCATCTGTAATCACAACTAAGCCCTCTATTAAGTGAAAACAGAAATATAAAATACTACTGCTTTGTCATGCCTAAAGGTTTATATTTTTGCAACCTTAACTCGACTTTTTCTCCCTTTAGGAAATTCTTCTCTATGGAAGACTCTAAACTTAAGTTTGAGCTTTGATGGAGCAGTAGATGATAATCAGCTAATTTCTTAATCTTTGCTTATTCTGGATTTTTTATTGTTTAAGGTTGCATCTTGTCTATCCAGTTTTCTTTCTTTACCATGTTTCATGGTATTTTTTGATTACAGATGAGATCACTGTCTTTTGACAAAACATATCTCTTTTGCTATTGCTTACTACAGACTTGGAAATGTGGTAGATTATGATTTTTAGGGAGAAAAGGGAGAGAAAAATGATTAAGCTATATAAATTTGATTTTTCCATAGAAATGGAAAGAGGTGTTGATATAAAAGATATTACTGGTATGGTTGCAAAAGCAATCACAAAAGCAAATGTAAAAGATGGCGTTGTTCATATAACATCTATTGGTTCTACTGGATCTGTCACAACCATTGAGTATGAGTCAGGGGTAATAGAGGATTTAAAAAGGATTATTAATGAGCTTGCACCTCCAGATAGGTACTATGAGCATGAAAGGGCATGGCATGATGGTAATGGACACAGTCATGTTCAATCAGCCCTTCTTGGTCCATCTGTAAGCATAAGTATAAGAAGTGGCAAACTGGAACTTGGCACATGGCAACAGATCGTATTAATAAATCACGATATACATCCGAGGCTGAGAAAGGTAAGTTTGACGATTATTGGTACAGATGAAGGATAAAGGGATAATTGTGGAAAAGATAGACCTTGGCAATGGCTTGGAATTATGCCTCTTGGACCATAGCAGAATACTGGCAGGAGACAGATGGCTTGTATCTGTCGAGGCAAGAATAGAGGTCCCTTTAAGCGAGGTATATCTTGACGGAGTAAAAGATGCGGAACACATTCTCAGTATATTGAAAAAGGAATATGGTGAAAAGGTAGATTATTCTTATATTCAAGAAAAACACTTTGTGGATCAAAAGGAAAAAGATTCAATATTTCAGCAGTTTATAAAAAATATAAAGGACAATCTACTCAACTATCTCTCTCATCCTAAGCTTGCCCAAAAGATCCTTTTAGCAAGATATAGAGAACTAAAAAGAAAAGCACCCTGGCTATTCCAATGATTATTTCAGCTCACAGACCATATTTTGCCCCTTATCCTGGTTTCTTTAAAAAGATTCTTCGCTCAGATATATTTGTTGTGATGGATTCTGTTCAGTTTCCATTGGGAAGGTCTTGGCTTACCAGAAACAGATTTAAGAATGATAAAGGAATTTACTGGATCAGGATTCCTGTCTGGAAAACAGGAAAAGGCCTACAAAAAATAAATGAGGTGGATATATGTTATGAAAGGAGCTGGAAGGAAAAATTGATAAAAGGCCTTAGGATGGCGTATAAAAATGCCCCTTACTTTTCTGATATTATTCAGGTCTGGGAAGATGTTTTAGAAGAAGAGCCAGAAAAACTGGTTGAGCTTAATTTGAGTCTTATAAGATATGTGGTTGACTATTTAAACATAGATACCAAAATCGTTTTTCTTTCAGAGCTTGAAATTTCAGCTAAGGAGCCAGAACTGACAATAGAGATATGCAAGAAGCTAAATGCAAACAGCTTTTTAGCTCAGAAAAGTGCGGAGAAATATTTGCCCTCAGGACTGTTTAAAAAAGAAGATATAAAGTTAATCTTTTTTAAACCAACCCCTTGTATATATCCTCAACTCTGGGGAGAATTTATACCCAATCTCTCGATATTTGACCTGCTATTTAACTGTGGGCCAAAGAGTGCTGAAATTATAGGAAAGGATCTGACATGAAAAACTGGAAAAAAGTGCTGTCTAAGAGCATAACTACCCCTCAACAGTTAGAGAATCTTTTGGGTGTAGAGACCAAAGATATAGAAAGAGTTATCTCTAAATATCCCATGCGTATAAATCCTTATTATCTTTCTTTGATAAAAGAAAAAGGAGATCCTATATATCTTCAGGCAGTGCCTGATATAAGGGAAATAGAAGATACAAGAGGTGTGGAAGATCCCTTAGCAGAGGAGGAGCTTTCTGTTGCACCGGGTATCGTGCACAAGTATCCTGATAGGGTGCTTTTCTTGGTTTCATATCAGTGTGCAATGTATTGTAGATTCTGTAATAGAAAGAGAAAGGTGGGAAAAACAGGGGTGAATTGGAAACTGATAAGAGAGGGAATTAGCTACATAAAAGCTAATAAACAGATAAAAGAGGTGCTTATGTCTGGAGGAGATCCTTTGCTCTTAGAGGACAAGATTCTTTTTCAGATCCTAAGCGAACTTAGAGAAATATCTCACTTAGAGATTATAAGAATAGGAACCAGAGTTCCATGTACATTTCCTTATAGAGTCACTAAAAAGCTTGCTAATATACTTAAACGCTTTCATCCTATTTATATAATAACCCATTTTAATCATTACAGGGAGATTACTCCTCAATCAGAGATGGCGTGTAGCATTCTTGCAAATGCGGGAATCCCTCTTTTCTGCCAAACCGTGCTTTTAAAAGGGGTAAATGACAACGCAGATACAATAAAGAAACTAATGAGAGCCCTTTTAAGGATAAGGGTTAAACCTTACTACCTTTTTTATCCAGACTATGTCAAAGGAACAGCCCATTTTTGGGTTCCTGTAGAAAAAGGATTGGAGATAATGAAAAGTATGTACGGATGGGTGTCTGGATTGTGTATCCCATTTTTTGCCTTAGACCTAAACAAAGGAGGGGGAAAAGTTCCTCTTTTCCCAAGTTACATAGAAAAAAGAGAAAAAAATAAGTGGCTTGTAAAAAATTACAAGGGAGAAGTGTTTGAGTTCTCTTTGGTTTAATCAATATGAAGCATAAGGTGTGTTCCATACAAAAAGAGTATTATATTTGCCATCCATGCTGATATAATAGGTGGTATAATCCCTGAAATTCCCAAAGATCTGAATATTCCCATAAGTAAGATATATATAAAGCATATAAGTATACCCACCGATACAGAGATAGGTATGCTTTCTTTTTTTATTTTTAATGCAGCAGGTATTCCAATTATTACTACCACAAGATTTATAAAAGGAAAAGAAAGCTTTACATAACTATCCACAAAATATCTTTTAGCATTATAGCCTTCCATTTGTATTTGTTTTGCAAATCTTTTAAGCTGCCAGTAATTCATTTCTTCAGGTTTCCTTACAGGTCTTAAAAAAGAAGCAGGGGTTTCAGGAATAGATATTTGTATCTGTGTTAGTCGGATCAGGTCATAGCCTCTGCCCTGTCTTCTTTTTGTTTGTAATATCACATCCTTTGCCAACCAGATCCCATTTTTCCAAAACACCTGCTTTGCCTGAATTCTTTTTACAACTTGAAATCTTTTATTCAGAAAATAAAAGACTGCCTTTTCCATCATATTTCTTTTTCCATCAAACTTTTCTATCCAGTAGATAGAATTTTTACCTTTGTACCATATATGCTTTCTTCTAAAGAATCTTCTATATTTCCCTTTTCTTACTTCTTTTATCCATAATGTTTCAGCCTTAGAGCTGGTCTGTGGCACTAATAGTTCAGATAATAAAAAGGATAAAATTACAAAAAATAGTCCAAGGGTCAAAGCAGGGATATATACTCTTTTGATTCCTATACCAGATGCCTGAATAGCTATCAGTTCTTTATTTTTTCTCATAAAACTGAAAGTTATAATCACAGATATAAGAACAGCTACAGGACACATTTGATTAAGTATAAAAGGAAGCTTGTAAAAAAAGTATTTTATTATAACTGTGCCTGTAACCTTTGCTTCCATAAAATCATCAATCTTTTCAAAAAGATCTACCATCAAATATATTATTGTAAATACTAAAATGCATATCCCTGTATATATCAGAATCTGTTTTGCTATGTATTTATCCAATATCTTTATGTGCATTATCCTTTATAAATACAAAACTTATCTGTTTGTCTTTTTGAGAGGATCTTAAAAAATATATGCAGGCTGTAGCTAAAAATATGTCTGGTATCCACATTCCAATAAAAGGCGGGATAATTCCGGTTTCACATATGCTTTTTGCTCCAGCTAAGCAAATATAATATATAACAAAAACTAACAATCCTATTCCTACTCCCAAAGATCTATTTTTTGCCTTTATTTGCATTCCAAGCGGTGCACCTATGATTCCCATTAAGAATACGGCCACAGGCAGAGAAAGTCTTTCCATAAGCTCAATAATTGCTAAATTATATTTGATTTCAGGCATATTTTTTTTCTTTAATTCTTGAATAAGCTCTTTTATTCCCATCTCCTTTGGCTTTTTCTTCAATAAGTAGGGTCTCCCTATGTTGTTCAGATTTAGATTTAAATCATAGGTTTGAAATTCTATTGTGCGCAGAAAACTATAATCCTTATCCACAGTAAATATCGTGCCTTTTGAAAAATGAAATATTATAGTACCTTTTTTAGGCCAACTTGCTATCTCAGCTTTTTCAGCAACTATAGTGCTTATTTCATTTTTATCTCTTTTATCTACTACAAATACTCCTTTCATTATCCCCTGGTTTGAAGAAAAGTGATTCACATAGAAGAGAATATCTTTAAAAGGTTCGCAAAACACCCTTTCTTTTATTCCTATGTCTGCTTTTGCCTTTATAATTTGAAATAAAATCTCCCTTAGGTTTCTATTTCCCCATGGTACAAGATAGGCTGATATAAAAAAGGAAAGAAGTGCTGCTGCAACGGAAAAAGTGAGCACAGGGGGAAGTATTTGGTAAAGACTTATTCCAGACGCCTTTAATGCTATTATTTCATTATCTGAAGAAAGCCTTAAAAAGGCTATAAGCACAGAAATTAGAGTGGCTGCTGGAAGTGAAAAGAGCAATACCTCAGGTATTACAAAAAGAAGTATTTTTATTACATGAGACGCGCTAGCTCCATGACTTACTACCATTTCTATAAGAGAGAGCATTTTTGTAGTAATGACTATAAAGATAGAAACAAAAAGGATGACGCCAAAGATAGGATATATTTCTTCTATTAGATACCTGAAAAGGATCTTTATTCTCATCAAAAGAAATCCGGGTCTTTTCTTTTTCTAAGTTTTCTTACCTCTTCTTTCCAGCTTTTTTTCTTTTTCCCTTTTCCTTTTTTTTCTTTTCCTCCTTTCTTTTTTTCTGTCATGAAAAATGTACCAGCAGAGAATGCCTCCTTTATCTTTTCTTTTTCCTCTTTTTTCTTTTTCTTCTTTTTATCTATTGGCTTTTCCTTTTTTGATTCTAAAGGAGGACCAAAGATGCACTGAGCGGGAATCCAATGACTTAAATAAAGCCTTCCAAAAGAAAAAAATGAACTTCCTTGATTCATTGCGTCATGTGTTCTCACTTCCAAAAGTACTAACTCTGAGCTTTTTCTTCTTCCGATTCTAAGGGCCATTTCCTCTGAATCAGAGAGAATAATATAAGAGTTATCATTAGAAAAAAGCCCTTTTTCCAGCACCACAGGATATGCCCTCTTTCTTACACATGTATAGAGAATTTTCGGTACTTCTTTTATATGAGGAGGAGTGATAAAGTCGCTTTCCCAATCTTGATGTTTTGCTTTTATTCTTTTGCCTTCCTCATCTGTCTCAAATAGTTCTTTGCCTTCCCACATTATAAGCTCATCTATATGGCTTTTTCTTACATAACTGAGTCCTTCTTCATGCAGTACCTGAATCAGCTCTTTTATCTTTACAAATCCTTCTG
This sequence comes from Desulfobacterales bacterium, assembly GCA_027064285.1. Taxonomy (GTDB): domain Bacteria; phylum Desulfobacterota; class DSM-4660; order Desulfatiglandales; family JALVZP01; genus JALVZP01. The sequence continues at coordinate 16,419 of JAMOPX010000196.1, forward strand.
TATCCGGCAAAAGTCCAAATTCATCTGGACTCCTGCCAAGTATATAAAGCAACTGCCTTTTTACTTCTTCTAATTTAAATATTTCCCTTCTTGACATTCCTTTATCCTTTCTTTTCCAGAAAATACCATCAGTTCACTATCTCTGCCTAAGGTGACAATGGTCATTCCTATTTTTTTTGCCAGCAGAACTGCCATAGATGTAGGTCTTGATATTCCCATAAGCACCTTTATTCCCGCCTTTGCTGCCTTTTTGACCATTTCAAAACTTATTCGGGAAGACAAAGTCACAACAAAAATATTTTTGAGATTATCATCTATCAAGGCCTTTCCTATCACTTTATCTAATGCGTTATGTCTTCCTACATCTTCTGAGATGTACATAGAAGCTAAATCATAAGAAAAAAGCATTGCTGCATGGCTTGCTCTTGTCTTTAGTCTAAGCTGTTGTTGGGATTCCATTATGTTCATACAGGTCAGTAAGTCTTTAGCAGTAATACTTTGATCTTTATAATGGACTGGATTTATGAGCTTTTTCTTTTTTTTATCTTTTTTTGCTTCTATTTCTATATTTTCTTTACTTACATGCAAGTATATTATTTCATCTTTGCTTTCTATAATCCCTTCTGTAAAGCAGAATCCAATTATAAGTGCTTTGTCTTCGTGTAAAGAGAGAGGAGTTCTCAATAGCTCTTTTTGTAAAATGCCGTTTATGTTCAAAAGCAGAGGAGCTTCTTCCACTAACTCTTCTTCTCTCACCTGTAATCTTTTCCCTAACAAATAAACTTTCCACTTCATAATTTGAAGTACAAAATTTCACAAAATATCAAATTTTATAACATACTATGAATTATAAAAAAATATGAAAAAAAATAACTTATAATACCAATACCGATTTAAAAATTATCTTAAAAAACCTCCCTAATATAAGGATAAAAAATAAGCTTTTTTAAGGACTGAGGTGTAAAAGAGTTAGCTATTTTACATACAGCATTTTCCAATTCTTCTATACTTTCTTTTATTAATGATCTGTCTATCGTTCTCATAATGGCTAATTATACATTATAAAAATATTTACACAATAGTTTTGGTATTAGTAGTTCTTTCCGAGGCTTCCGATCAGATTATAGAGAGGAAGTAAGATGGAAAGGGCCACCACTCCGAAGACTCCTCCTAAGATAATCATAGTAGCAGGTTCTAAGGCATTTATAAGTGCCTGAACCCTGTTTTTCCCCTCTCTATCATAGTATTCTGCAAGCCTTTTAAAAGATTCATCTAATGTACCTGTAAACTCACCATTTCTAACAGCGCCTACAAATAACCTTGGAAATATGCCGGTCTTCTCAAATGCTTCTGAAATATGTTCGCCTGACTGTATATGCTGAAAAGCAATAGATAACTGATCTTCCAGATATCTATTTCCCAAAGAGTAGTCTATAAGTATTTCAAAAATCTCATTTATTGAGACACCAGCCTTATTCATTATGGCAAAATTATTGCAAAGGCGGGTAAGACATATATTAAATATAATATTTCCTATAAGAGGTATCTTTAAGACATATTTGTGAAATAGCTTCTTGCCCTGAGGAATTTTTGTAAATACCATAAAGCCTACAAAGATTGCAAATATCAGTACTACAATAATATTCCAGTAAGACTTTAAAAAAATGCTTGCTTTAAGTATTATCATAGTAGTTACGGGCAATTTGACCCCCATATCTATTAGTAACTTGGCCATCTGAGGAAGTACGTATCCTATCCATATACCAGCTACAACAGAGACCAGCAGTATTACAAAACAGGGATAAATCATGGCCCTTTTTATAGTGGACTTGGTTTCTTCTTTCCACTCCAAAAATCCAGCCAGCTCTTTAAGACACAAAGGAAGTGTTCCTGATTTTTCTCCCATTTTTATGACATTCAGCTCTAATTTACTGAATATGTTCGGGTATCTCATCATTGCATCATGTAGAGTATTTCCTGCCTCTACAGCTATTAATATATCCCCTATTATTTTCCTAAATAGTTTAGAAGGCATGCCCTGAGCAATCTCTTCTAAAGCAGAAAGCAAAGGAAGACCTATCTCTATGGCCTGATATAGCCTATTGTAAAACTCTATAACAAATCTGGGGCTTACTTTGCTGAGTCTAAGCAGAAATGATTCTTTGCTCTTTTTTACACGAACAAGGATAAGTCCTTTTTGGCTTAGCTTTGCCTCTAAATCTGTCTCATCAAAAGCAGACAATCTTCCTTTTACTATACGACCTGTTTCATCTACTGCTTTATAGCTGAATTCAGGCACTGGGAATAACCCTGAGCAGTTCTTCTAAAGTAGTTATATGTCTCAGTACTTTTTTTAATCCCTGTTTGAACAAAAGTTCGGTCCCATTATTTACTGCTGCTTTTTCAATGGCGCTTCTGGAGGGTCTTGCCTGTATAAGATCCTCTATCTCCTCATTTATCTCCATCACTTCATACACCCCTATTCTTCCTTTATAGCCTGACCTTCTGCATGCATTACATCCTACTGCCTCTGGTATCTCAGATGGAGCCACAAGCCCCTGCGCAGAAAAAAGCTCAGCTTCCTCATCTTTGATAGGCCTTAATTTCATACATTCTTTACACACCTTTCTCACTAACCTCTGTGCAAGAACCATAACTAAGGAAGAAGCCAAGGTTATAGGATTTATACCTATATCCAACAGCCTATTTATGGCCGAAGCTGCATCATTTGTGTGTAAGGTAGAAAGAACAAGATGTCCTGTAATCGAAGCTCTCATAGCAAGCTCTGCTGTCTCCTTGTCCCTTATCTCTCCCACCAAAATTACATCAGGGTCCTGCCTCATGGCAGCCCTTAGGGCATTTGCAAAGGTAAAGTCGGCTTTTGGGTTTACAGAGCTCTGTCTTATAGATGGGATTACAAATTCTATTGGATCTTCTACTGTCATGATATTTATCTCTGGTCTGTTTATATGCATAAGGGCAGAATAAAGGGTTGTGGTCTTTCCAGATCCAGTTGGACCTGTAGTGAGAATAAGACCATAAGGTCTTTTTATGTTTTTTATAAATCTTTCTAAGTCTTCTTTTTCAAAACCAAGAGATTCCAGCTCTCCAACAATACTGCTATATATGAGAAGTCTCATAACCACAATCTCACCAAAATGAGAAGGATAAGTGGAAACCCTTATGTCAAACTCTCCAACACTTCCTTTATATCTTATTCTTCCGTCATGGGGTATATTTGGATTTGATATATCCATGTCTCCCATGATCTTAAACCTAGTTACAAGGGCTTGATGTAGTTTTTTGGAAAAGACATATTCAGGTCTGAGGACACCGTCAATCCTATACAATATCCTTACCAGATTTTGGTCAGGCACTATGTGAATATCGCTTGCTCCCAGCAGATAGCCTTTTTCTATAAGAAGCTCAGAAAGCCTAATGATCTTATTCTCTTCCAGACCTGTTTTAGATACTTCGTATAGCTTTGTTATGTCTTCTATTTCCTGATCAATACTTATAGCAGTCTGATAGTAGATCCTGTTCATCTTAATAATCCAATCTTTGGATGCTAAATATGTCTCGATCTTAAGTCCTGTTGTTCTTGCCAGCTTATCTTTGGTTATTACATCAAATGGATTTGCTGTAGCGATCTTGAGAATATCCTTCTCTTTTGCAAAAGGGAATATCTCGTGCTTTATGGCTATGTCCTTAGGCACCAGTTTTATTGCCTCTGGATCAGGATTCACCTTGCTTGTATCCAAAAGCTTTGCTCCACTCTGAATAGCAATAGCCATTTGAAGCTGTTCCTCAGTAATCCAGTTAAGCCTGACCAATACCTCTCCAAGCATAAGACCTGTTTTCTTAGATTCTGCAATGGCAAGCTCAAGCTGATCTTTGTCAATAAACCCAAGTTCTACAAGTATGTCTCCAAGCCTTTTCTTTTCCATGACTTTTTACTCAATTATAATAAACAAAAGCCCTTAGCTAGACAAAAAATGGTATGGACAAAAGCTGAGCCTTGCCCTCCCACGACTAAAGCCGTGGGATTCCCGCTTCAACGAGGGATGACTCGTAGACCTGCCCAAAGGCAGTTCCGGCGGTCAGTGCCCTCTCCACGGGCGTCACTTCCCGCCAGCCCAGCGGTAGAGCTTTTAAGGATAGCCAACCCTCTCTGCAATATCACTTTCGCAGCGTTAATGTCTGCATCATCAATGTAGCCACAGTGCAGACAGCAGAAGATTTTCCCTTTCCTGTTTTTAGGATGAACAAAACCACAAGCTGAACAGGTCTGACTGCTCCTTCTGGGATCTACTTTTAGAAATATCTGCCCATACTGCCTGCACTTGTATTCAAACATTACTGATAAAGGTGATCCATGCTGAATCTATTATCTTTCAGCTCTTCCACCACCACACCGTGGCTTTTAGCTATGATGGTGGAAATTTACAACTCTTTTAGCCTGCCTCTTCCATCTTTTGGAAAACTTCGTCCCAAATACCCTCATCTATGCCAACAAGACTGCTGTCTTCTGCAGGCTTTGAGAAATTAGCTTTAACTACAATTGAGACATACCAGCCATCTGCTTCTTTAAGAACTGCCACCTCTCCTATCTCAGCATCTTCTGGTATTTCCATTGAAAGAAATATCCTGAACCAACCTATCTTGTTCTTTTACCACCAGAGAAACTCTCTTTGAAGTAACGCAAGATTATAAATAAGCCTGTATGCTCCACCAAATTTCCACAGATTCTGCTCTTTTCCCTTACCTTTGACTTTAAGCTTGTATCTGTATCTTCTCAGTTGCATTTCAATGTTAATTGTAGTATTATTTTGTTTATGAGTCAAGAATATAGACACAAAAACACTTCTGTTTTTCTTCTGAATTATCACTTTGTATGGATACCAAGACGGAGAAAGCCTGTTTTGAAGGGAGCTATCAGAAAGAGACTACAGGAGCTGATACACGAGGTATGCCAGAGGTATGGTTGGGAGATTCTTGCTCTTGAGATACAACCAGATCATGTTCATCTGTTTCTTTCAGTCACTCCTGAGTGGGCACCGAACCAAATAATATTTCGTATCAAAGGATACACAGCAAGGATACTGAGAAAAGAGTTTCCTGACCCTCTTATGAAGCTTCCTTCTATGTGGACAAGGAGCTATTTTGTCTCAACAGCAGGGAATGTGTCTTCGGAGACTATAAAAAGATACATAGAAGCTCAGAGAAAAACCTGACATGCCATTCATTATTATAAGCCGGCTGGTCGAAAAATCTTTTTAAACAGGCTTATATGTTCTTGATTAGTAGATAAAATAATAATAATATAACTCAAGTTACTACCTGATAAAGGATTGATTTATAATAGACACAAAAATTTTTTAAGTTTGAAAATCGTTTGTGTCTTTTTTTAGATTAATCGATTTTAAAGATGTGTTTAAACCTTATGAGAGACATGTTTATGTTTTAGAACTCAAGATGGTAGTGTTATTATAGTTATTCTCAATTATGTGGATAACTATAAGGGTAATAATAACTTGTTTTCTTATTTATATATCAAATTTTGCGGAATACTATAATAACTTAAGGGTTATATGGGAATAGTCCATCTAATAGCAGGAGCAAGGCCGAATTTTATGAAAATAGCTCCTATAGTAAGGGAGCTAAGAAGACAGAAGATTCCTTATAAAATAATCCATACAGGCCAGCATTATGATTATGAGATGTCAGAGTCTTTTTTTAAGGACTTAGAAATCCCACCACCTGACTATTATTTAGGAGCAGGCTCAGGCACACATGCCCAGCAGACAGCAAAGATAATGGTAGAATATGAAAAAGTATGCTTTAAATATATACCTGATGTTTGTATGGTAGTTGGAGATGTAAATTCCATATTAGCCTGTTCAATAGTAGCTAAAAAATTAGGAATTAAAGTAGCTCATGTAGAAGCAGGTCTTAGAAGCAGAGATATGAGCATGCCTGAGGAGATAAACAGGATTGTAACAGACTCTATTTCTGATCTTTTCTTTGTGACAGAAAGGTCAGCCGTAGAAAATCTTTTAAAAGAAGGAAAATCTAAGGAAAATATCTTTTTTGTAGGTCATGTGATGATAGATAATTTGTTTTATCAGTTAAATAAGCTTAATAAACTACAAATTAAACCATATCTTATAGAATTAAAGCAGAGATTAAACAAATACGCTTTTCTTACACTTCACAGACCATCAAATGTGGATATAAAAGATAAATTGGCAAAGATCTTAGATGTATTAAGCAGGCTTCAGGTGCTTATAATATTTCCAATTCACCCCAGGACAAAGAAAAGATTAAAAGAATTTGATTTAAAACTGCCAGAAAACATTATTTCATTACAACCCTTAAGTTTTTCTGAATCTCTTTTTTTATGGAAAGATTCCTTATGTGTTCTGACAGATAGCGGCGGACTTCAGGAAGAAACAACAGCACTAGGTGTTCCCTGCTTAACTCTAAGGAACAATACAGAAAGGCCAATAACAGTAGAGATAGGGACTAATACTATTATTGGAGAAGGTCTTGAAAAGTTGCCAAGCTTGATAAAAAATATTGAAGAAGGCAGATATAAGAAAGGCAAAATTCCGGAGAAATGGGACGGAAGAGCAGCAGAGAGGATAGTTGAGGTGCTACGGAATATTGGCATTGGACAAGATATTTAGCATGTATTTATCAAAGCAAAAAAATTTATCAAATATTTATAAAAGGTAAATAAAAAATGAGAAGCAAAAGTAAAAAATTATTTTTTTATCTTAGTACAGTTGGTATAGTTTTTTTATTAGGTTTAACTATTTTTTTCTCTTTTTTTATTTATTGGGACACATCCTCTTATTATAGAAAAACTTATTATGATAATATTTCGATTAGAAAATTTCCATATCCTTTTAGAGCGGCGCTCACTTTATGTAGTGATATTGATGCTACAGATTCATTACGTGAATTTTTAACTATACAAGAGTTTTTGAATACTAAAAATCATACAGTCTTAGGTAAAGGGATTGGATTAGAGATTGGTAATTCTTTTTTTCCTGTGCGTAGTAATAAAAAAAAGTTTTCTTTAATGTCAGATAATCCTCATGATCAGGAAGTTATTATTGATTTGATTCATCTTGGATATATAGATTTTATTCATTCTTTTAATTCAGCTAAAAACAGACAAGAGATAAAAAGGATTTTGGAAGTGCTTTCTAAGAATAATTGTAAGTTAGATGTATGGGTTAACCATGCTAAAGCTCCGAGCGATTTAGGACCCTGCAAATGGTGTTTAGGTGATAATCCTGATTCATCAATTTATCATTCGGATATATCTAAAAAGAAGTTAGGTTATATATTTGTGTGGATGGGGGATATATCAAGCATATTAGGACAAGGACGTCCCTTGACTTTGACTTCCTTTTTTGATGCTTTTGATAAATCTCATCCATTTCAATCTTTGATAAATAATGTTTTTAAAGAAATTGGGAAATATATTTTAAGTGTTTTGGGAAGTGAAAAATATGCAATGAGAAGATATAATGATCTTGTTACTGTATCTTTACTTGATGATGGTCAAAAGGTCTTTAAATTTATGAGAAGTGGTATTGCTTATTATGGTATTGGAAAGGCTGCTACAGCAAAAGGTTTATCAGATATTATTAGGAAAGATTCATTAAAAAAACTTGTGAGTGTGGGAGGTTATATGATAATTTATACTCATCTTGGCAAAAACCAAGGATATCCATATCTTCCTAAAAGGACAATAGAAGCATTAAGATTATTAGAACAGGCATATCGAAGAGGTGATATATATGTAACAACTACTGCAAAGTTGTTAAAATATTATGTAAATAAAAAATACTTGAATTGGCATGTAAAATTTACAAAACATGCAGTGAATATATATATAGATAACATATCCGATCCAGTAAGAGGAACTTTTATACCAAATTTAGAAGATCTTAGTGGAATTACCTTTTATACAAATCAGCCAAAAAAGACTCATATTTTTTTAGCTATAGATAAGAATCACTATCAAGAGATAACTGATGTTGTAAGGAACGGCCCTGACTATACAGGTAGAAAAAGTATAATGATACCAATAAAGCATCTTAAAAAGATTGATAGCTTGATGAAGATATATCATAAAGAAGGTTTATTTTAAAAACATAATAATGACTGGAGTAGAAATACTTAAAAAATATTTTCCTATAAATTTTATTATTAAGCCCCAAGGAATGATTAAAGATGTGAGCATAATGTTTGCAGGTAATCTTGGGGCACAGCTAATTACTTTTTTAGCCTCACCTTTTATAACTAGATTGTATACTCCATCTGATTTTGGAATATCATCATATATTTTTTCTTTAGTTGGTATAATTTCTATTGTAGCATGTTTGCGATATGAGAGTGCTATTGTTCTTCCTAAAGAAGATTGGAAGGTACTAAATTTATTTATGATATGTGTTGTAAGTGTTATCAGTATATCTATTCTTTTATTTTTTGTTATATTTTTTAAAGGTGCTTCTTTAAGCAATTTTTTAGAAAAACCTTGGTTAGAACATTGGTTATATTTTATCCCTATAGGAGTGTTAATCCAAGGTATATCACAATCTTTAACCTTTCTTCATACTAAATTTAAAAATTTTATATTTCTTTCTATAAGTAGAGCAATTATAGCTACTATTCCAGCAATTATAAAAATTTTAGCAGGCTTTTTAGTAGGATCTACAGCTTTTTGGCTTTTAACGGGTAACTTTATCGGGCCTGTTAGTGGAATTATTTTTTTGCTGGTAATACTATTTAAAAATAAAAAATTTTTACTCAAAAAAAACATCTCTTTTAAAAATATGCTAAATGTAGCGAGAGAATACAGTAAATTTCCTATATATTCAATGCCTACAGGATTTTTAAATACTGCGTCGCAGAATATTCCAATTTTATTATTGGCTCATTTTTTTTCTCAAGATGTAGTAGGATATTTTAGTCTTGCCACTTCAATTATAAGGAGGCCTATAATTGTAATGAGCCAATCGCTAAGCAAGGTATATCTTCAAAAGGTAGCAGAGCTTAATTCGCAGGGTAAGAGTTTAAGAAGAATAATGACTAAAACTATCTTAAGTTTAGCAGCTATTGGAATTATCCCTTTTGGTTTATTAACAATTAGTGGACAATGGATTTTTTCCGTTGTTTTTGGTAAAAATTGGGCAGAAGCTGGACTTTATGCTCAGATATTATCTCCTTGGCTTTTTTTTCTTTTTATTAATTCTCCGGCTACGCAGGTAATAATTGTAAAACAGGCATTACGATTTAACTTTTTTTATAATTTGATTGCTATTTTTATGCGAATTGGATCTCTTGTTTTAAGTTATTATATTTTTCCCAAGCCTTGGGCTGTAATTTTAGCATTTTCAGCCTGTGGCATTTTTGTAAATATTTTTTATATAATGTATGCTTTTTGTTTAACAAAAAAGGAGATAGCCTGCTAATGAATACAAAAATCCTTTTTTTAGGAGACTTCTTTTTGAAAGAGTTTTATAATATTAAATTACCTATTGAATGTGTTAAATATCCTTTTATTCTTAATCTTGAAGGTCCAATTTCAAACAGAGGTAAACCGACACCAGAAAAGATTAGTTTAGTTATGAGAGAAGGTATTTTTGAAAAAGTTTTTAACAATTCACTACCAGTAGCTGTTTCATTATCTAATAATCATATAATGGATTATGGTAACGAGGCATTTGAGGACACATTAATAAATTTGAATAAGCTTGGTGTTAAATATTTTGGCGCTGGCAGGCCTGAAGACAACTATAATAATCCCCTAATAATTACAGTTGGAGATATAAAAGTTGCTCTTCTTGGATATTGTTATGCTCTTTATTATGAGCAAATAAAGCATGTAAAAGGACTTCGTTATGGACCGGCTCCTTTAGAAATAAAACGGATTAAGAAGGACATAAAAAATTTAAATAATACAGTGGACAGAATTGTTGTATCTCTTCATTGGGGCATTGAAGAGTCTAATTTCCCCAGTAAGGAACAAGTTTTTTTAGCAAGAAAAATTGTTGATATAGGAGCAGATTGCGTTATTAGTCATCATGCACACGCTGTTCAGCCGGTGGAAAAATATAAAAATAAAATTATTGCGTATAATCTCGGTAATTTTATTTTTTCTGACTTCATTGTTTCATGTTTTGACAATTCAGGAAGTTTAAAAGGTTACTATAAAAAGAAACAACGATGGTGGAATAAAAGTTCCATTGGTATTTTTATTGATCTTGCAACATTATCATTTGATATTTACTTTCTTTATTTTGATGGATGTCAAGTGAAAGTAAAGGACAGTTTTTTTCATCGATATGTGAATTTTAATCTTGAAAACAATTTAGCGAAATTAGATAAATTAATTTCAAATAATATAAAACTAAAAAGATTAGTCAATATTATTTTCAATAATATTGAAAGACCTAAAATACCCAGTATTAAATCAATATTAAATTTTTTGCAAATACTTACTCAAGATCAATAGAAGCAGGATTATAGTTATGAAATTAATTTTATCTATGGGAATACCAAAAAAGAATATTCAAAATCTTAAAGAAGGTTTTAGATTTAAAGATGCGTTAGTTCAAATAATTGATTGGCAGAGTAAAAATGTAATAAAACAGATATCTTATTTTCCTCCTGCAAATCATCTTCCAAAAGGATTAAGTATTCAATTTAAAGGTGCATATAAATACAAATACGATTTTTTTGTAGTTACTAATACAGAAGTTTTAATTTATGATCTTTTAACTTGGGAATTAAAAAAGGTATTTTCTTATCCTAGTTTTAATGACTTACATGCTGTTCTTTATAAAGATGGAAAAATTTATGTATGTAATACTGGTTTAGAAATGGTTCAAGTCTTAAATGAAGAAGGAGATATAATAGAAGAAATCAATATGGCTAGTACAGCTACATGGAACAGATTTAAAAAACATATTGATTACAGAACAATACCTACAACAAAACCTCATGAAGTTCACATTAATCATTTATTTGAAATTGATGGAGAAATCTGGGTAACTAGAGGACAAAAGGGAGATGCGGTAAAATTGTATGATCAAAAGATAAGATTTCAAGTGGTTAATCACAACAGAGATGAAATTATTATATGTCATGATGGTAAAGTAAAAGGAGATTTTATTTATTTTACTTCTGTAGATGGCCATCTTATTATAATAAACAAATTTTCTAAAAAAGTTGAAGAATATATAAATTTAAATAAAATTAATCCTTTTCACAAGAGAATTCCATGGACTCGAGGAGTTGAAGTAGTAGATAGATACGCCTTTGTAGGAGCTACTAAAATGAGACCAACTAAATTTAAAGAGCTAGCTAAATGGGCAATAAAGGGAGAACCTATACAGATGTCATCTTGTATTCTTCAAGTTGATTTAGAAAAAAAAGAGATTGTTGAAATATATGAAATGCAAAAATATAAAAGCGCTGCCATTTATTCTATAATTATGTAAATATGAAAGAAAAACAATTTATTATTACACTTAACAGTTATTCGTATAATTGTAGATAACTAAAATAGGATTACTTATGAAATTAAAGTACACATTTTTCTTTTTTGTTTTGTTAATTTGTTATGCACCAATTGTTGCAATATATTTACCAAAGACTCATTTTGGTCCAGGAATTCCTGAAATTGGTCCTCTAAGAATTATATCATATATGACATTAATAGTTTTTTTTATAGAAATAGCAATAAATAGAATTAAAATTATAATAAACAAATGGATAATTATTATTTTATTTTTCTCTTTTATTGTAACACTATCAGTATGGTGGTCAAAATATTATTCTTATGATACTTCTACTTTGCAACATTTATTAGATTCCATCTTTTTCCCTTTGTTTGTAGCTTTTGTTAGCATAAATTTATTTTCTTCTAAAGAAAGAATTCATAACTATATGAAACATATAATTATAAGTGGTTTTTGTCTTTCAATTATTAGTATGTTTCAGTTTGTATTTAAATTATCTGTTGTATCTGGAGAAATTCGTTCAGGTGCTACCTTAGGGAACCCTAATACTTTAGCGATCTTTTTAGTATTAATAATTCCATGTTTGCTTTATGCAATAGATAAAAGTACAATAAAACCAACTGTAGGTTGGATTATACTCCTATTTATTTTAGGAGGAATAATTTGTACTGTATCTCGTAAAGGTACAGTGACTGCTATATTAGCAATAGGTATTTATTCACTTCTGCGAAAGGATTGGAAAAAATTAATATTTTGGGTATTTGCTATACTGATATGTGGATTATTAATAGCAATTAATCCTGATATAGGACAAAGATATAAAGAACAAAGAATAGAAACTACTTTTCAAGGAAAGTTTGCAATGGCACGTGCAGGTATTGAGATGTTTAAAAAACATCCTTTTATAGGATTAGGATATAAAGGTTATTATCAAAATTTTGGGAAATATTTTCCTTATTCTTCAAAAAAAAGATATGATGCTCATAATGAATATATTACAGCTCTTGCAAATTACGGTATATTAGGATTTATTCCTTTTATGCTTATATTCTTATATCCATTGTTTTATGCATTTAAAAATTTAAAACATAGTGAGATACAGAAAGATATGGCTATATTAGGAATAGCAATAATTATTCCTTTTATGCTAAATATAGCATTTGCTGGAACTGCTTTTTATCAACAAATTTTAACATCACTTTTTTATACGCATACGAGTTTTATATTTATAAATAAACAAAGCAGCAATTCTTGGTGAAAAGTAATAAAAGTTATGTGTTTTTTACCGAGAACTGCTGTAAAAAAGGGGTAGAAAGGATGAATATAGAGTATAATTCTAAGGTACCAATAGTAGGTATTCATGAAGGATTAGATAGAAGTCGGCCAATGCCTATAAAAAGGTATCAGATTATTTTGGATTATAATAAAATTCCAAATTTTTGGCTAAATATTAGTAATATTGATTTCTGGGAAAAGATAAAAAATATAAATTATTTTATTTTCAGGTTTTCACAGTATCATTCAAGTTTGCAATTAGCAGAAACTATTTTACCCATTATAGAAAACCATTATAAAATTAAATGTTTTCCCGATCAAAACACTTCTTGGCATTATGATGATAAAATTAAACAATATTATTTATTAAAAGTTTATAACTTTCCTATAGCGGATACTTGGATATTTTGGGATAAAAAAAGTGCTATAGATTTTATTTTAAATTATTCTGATTTTCCTTTAGTTTTTAAACTGAAAAGAGGGGCTGGTTCTTCCAATGTTGTTTTGATAAAAAACAAAAAAGAAGGTTTAAAAATAGCAAATAAAATGTTCTCTAAAAAAGGTATTTTATGTAATAAAATACCTTTAAAATCAAACCTTAAATACTATTATGAACATATTCTTACTTTATATCCATTGCGTAGATATTTGGCTTATATAAGAGGAAAGGTTGGGCCTGAAGGAATTCATCCTTACTGGCAAATACAAAGAGACTATGTTATCTTCCAAAAATTTTTACCTCAAAATGAGTTTGATACTAGAGTTACGGTTATAGGTAATAGAGCTTTTGTCTATAGAAGGTATAATAGGCCAGGAGATTTTAGGGCTTCTGGAAGTGGAAGGATAGATTATAATATATCAAAAATAGATAAAGAATGTATAAAACTTGCTTTCGAAATTTCTAATAAGATGAAATTTCAAAGCATGGCATATGATATGCTGTATGACGAAAATAAAAACATAAAAATAACAGAGATAAGTTATACTTTTGTAGATATATTAGTATATAACTGTCACGGATATTTTGATCAAAATATGAATTTTCATAAAGGCCATTTTTGGCCTCAATACTGTCAGCTTCAAGATTTAATTAAAGAAGTAGAACTTAAACAACCTTCTGAAGAAATAATGAAAAACGGAGAAAAATAAATGAAAATATGTTTTGTTGCTTTACAGGCTTATCCTTGTTTAAAGGATAATTTTTCTGTTGATAAAAGAATAGGGGGAGCTGAAATTCAACAGGTGCTTATTGCGAGAGAGTTTAAGAAGAGAGGTGTGGATGTTTCTTTTATAACTTTAGATTATGGTCAAAAAGATGAGGAAATTATTGATGGCATAAAAGTATATAAGGCTTCTAAACCTAAAGAAGGGCTTAAATTTATAAATTTTTTTTATCCAGGTTTAGTAAAATTATGGAAAGCTTTAAAAAAAGCTAATGCTGAAATATATTATGTGCGAGGAGCAGGTTTTTTACCCGGTATATTGGCTTTATTTTCTAACATATATAATAAAAAGTTTATATTTGCTGCTGCTAGTGATACAAACTTTTGTCTTTCTATGCTTAAAAAGACACGTCTTAAGAGAGATTTATTACTTTATATTTTTGGATTAAAAAGAGCAAATGCAATTATAGTTCAAAATAATAAACAAAAAGAGAATTTGTCAAAAAATTTTGGACTAAACGGTATATTAATACGGAATTATTATAGTCCAATTGTTAATGTTAATAATCCTAAAAAAGATATTATTCTTTGGGTATCTACTATTAAAAATATAAAAAGACCTGAATTGTTTATTAAGTTGGCAAGAAATTTCCCTGATGAAAAGTTTGTTATGATTGGAGGACCGAATAAAAAAAAGGATCCTTTTTATGAATATATTAAAGAGAAAGCTAAGAAAGTTAAGAATCTAATTTTTATGGGATTCCAACCTTTTAAATTTACAGAAAAAATTTTTTGGTCATGTAAACTTTTTGTAAATACTTCCAATTATGAAGGTTTTCCTAATACTTTTCTGCAAGCTTGGAGTCGGGGAGTACCAGTATTATCGACAGTAAATCCTGATAACATAATAAAGGAAAATGGTCTTGGATTAGTAGCTAATGATGAGAATGAATTAATATCGCAAATGAAAAATTTTTTGGATAAAAGAATAACTTTTGATGGAAGTAAAATAAAAAAATTTTTTTTAAAAAACTTTGCCGAAAGTGTAATTAGTCAATATTTAAACTTGTTTAAGAAGTTATATTGAAAGTGAGATTTATAACAAAATTATACTAATCGTTTTATAGTGTATAATTAGCCATATTATTTCATCTACATTATGACACATTAAAGAAACGTTTGAAAAAGAACTTAATGAGAAAGGATTTAGCAGTCAGAAATCGGAAATTTTTTATTCCATCACGAAGCTTCCTGTTTTTATAATGCTAAGTGTTCAAATGCTTGACCCTCCCACGACTAAAGCCGTGGGATTCCCGCTTCAACGAGAGATGACTCGTAGACCTGCCCAAAAGCAGTTCCGCCGTCAGTGCCCTCTCCACGGGCGTTACTTCCCGCCAGCCCAGCGGTA
>JAMOPX010000197.1 GCA_027064285.1 Desulfobacterales bacterium
GAGGAGAATAAAAGAGTATCTCTTTGCCACACTTAGGACAATATGGTTTGCCTATGTTTGAGAAAAGAACCCTTAGGTAATCATAGATTTCTGTTATTGTGCCAACAGTAGATCTGGGATTTCTGTGGGATTCCCATTGTCTTATACATATAGCAGGAGGTAGCCCTTGGATAATATCCACATCTGGTCTTTCTACCTGTTCAATAATCCATTTCTTGCCCACAGATAAGGCGTCTATGTATCTTCTATAAGCCTCCTTGTATATGGTATCTAAGACAAGAGAGGATTTTCCTGAACCAGATACCCCTGTGATAATCACTAACTGATTCTTGGGAATGTCTACGGAAATGTTCTTCAGGTTGTGTTCTCTTGCACCTCTTATTTTGATATATCCTGTATTCATTGGAGTAGCTTGCTTCTGTTTTCTGAAATCAGAACCGCCATTTTTATAGCTGATTTAAGGCTTCTTTCATCTGCTATTCCTTTTCCAGCAATATCATATGCTGTTCCATGATCCACAGATGTCCTTACTATGGGCAGTCCAAGAGTGACATTTACTGCATCAGAAAAATGAACAAGCTTTAGTGGAATAAGACCCTGATCATGATACATGCTTACCACCACATCAAACTTGCCTTTAAATGCCATATAATAAACAGTATCTGCAGGAAGCGGACCATCTATCTTTGTGGACTGATTTTGCTTTTCAAGTGCTTTTTTTACCTTTTCTATAGCTGATGAGATGATTTTTTCTTCGGTTCCATAAAGCCCTTTCTCACCTGCATGGGGATTTAGTGCAGAAACAGCTATCTTTGGCTCCTTTATTCCAAAGTCCTTTATAAGGGCATCCGCAGTTATGTATATGGTTTTATATACCTTTTGCTCTGTAATTAGGTTAGGCACATCTTTTAATGCCACATGGATGGTTACAAGAGAGACCTTTAACCTGTCTCCCGCAAGCATCATGACATAGTCTTTTGAACCTGTTAGATACGCAATAAAAGGGGTGTGACCATCATATCTAAAACCTGCTTTATGCATGAGATATTTATTTATTGGACAAGTAACTATGGCGCTGATATCTCTGTTCAAGGCCATTTCAACAGCCTCTTTTATGTAGTGGACCATTGCCTTGCCTGCTTCCACATATGGGAGTCCGGGGGTGTATTCTTTAAGATGAGATACAGGGATTAACTCTATAGTTCCCGGCGATCCTAAAGCATGATCAGGGGCTTGTATAGGCCTTATAAAAGGCACATTTTCAGAAGCTAAGCTCTTTCTTGCACCAAGCATTATGTTTTCATCGCCTATAACCACAGGGATACACATTTCATACAGATGCTTGTCCATTAATGCCTTCAGAATAATCTCTGGACCTACTCCTGAAGGGTCTCCCATGGTTATACCTATGATTGGTCTGTTATTCTCTGCTCGCATTGCTATAAGCCTCTTCAATGCGTTCCTTTATATAAGCAAAAAAGTCTTTTTCCCAAGAATCCAGATCAAAACAGTATCCATCCTCTCCCTGGAGTCCACCTGGGATCAGATTGCCTTTCTCATCAGGATCTCTGATCATGTCACCATAAAAACATATAGAAAGCCACCGGTTGTCCGGATCATCATCTATAACATCTATCATTACAAAAAGGTTTCTATCTTTTTGATTTTTATGTCGTCCTCTAAGAGAATAGCTTATACCAGGCCTTGCCTTAAATTCCAGCTCTACCCCATCTTTTTTCTCCAGCATTTCTTTTAATTCCAAAAAAGCCTCTTTCATAGGACCGTCGCTCCAAGAATTAATAAACTCATTTAGTTCCTTCATTTTGTCACCTGCTTGACAAAACTGCACATTAGTGCACTTCTGGGTGGGGTATTTGTATTCCGCCTTTTCAGGATGGCCAGCCCCACCTGGCGGTTTTTGACCACCCATAGCCCCTGCACTAAGTGCACAAACTCGTCCCTTCACCACTGGTTGTTTTTTTCTTCTATCTTCTTTTTCAGTTCTTTAAGCTTGTGTCTGTATCTTCTTAATTGCATTTTGATATTGGTTATATTATCATTTTATCTACTAATCAAGAATATATAAGCCTGTTCAAAAGGATTTTTGAACAGGCTTATAATAATCATACGCCATTCATCCCAGAGCTGAAGCTTATGGGCTTTCTGGCGTGGATTTCTGTAAAATATCAAATTTTACGGAATACTATAAGTTCTATAAGTTAGGAAAATATAAAAGGAAAACAATTTATTATTACTACAATTATAGTTATCCACATAATTGAGAATAACTACAAATCAAGTCAACAGGTAGATGGCCATGAAAGAAAAGATCAGTGAATTAGAAAAATCCAATTTTAAAGAACTTCTTTTAGAAACAGGCGCTGACAGAATTGAAGATAGGCTCAATATAATAGAGATATTTCTGGATACAGAAGGACACATTTCCATAGAAGAGCTGTGCGATCTTCTGAGGAAGAGAGGATATAAGTATGAGCAGGAGTTTGTACAGAAATGTATGGATGATATGGTCAAACTTGGATTTGCACAGAAGAAAAATTTTGAAGGAAAACCCACCTTATATGAACACAGGCATTTAGGAAAACATCACGATCATATAATCTGTACAAAGTGCGGAAGGATAATTGAATTTAAGGATGATGAGTTAGAACTCTTGCAAAGAAGGATTGCCCAGAGATATGGTTTTTATATGCTTCAACACAGAATGGAGATATATGGGCTTTGCAATTCCTGTTTATCCAAGAGAAGACCTCTAATGCCTCTTACCATGGGGAAGGAGGGTGAAAAACTTATTATAAGGGATATAATAGGAGGCAGAGGCATAAGACAAAGACTTGTATCTATGGGTATCAGGATAGGAAATGAGATAGAGGTAATATCTAATCCCGGAGCAGGAAGACTTATAATAGCATGTGGCAACACCAGATTTGCGCTTGGAAGAGGTATAGCAAATAAGATTCTGGTTTCTATCACATAAGTTTTTTGAAGATAGGCAGAATTATATCTCTTATCTGTCTGATAAATCTTTCTAAGATGCTTTGATATGCGTATCTTGCTTTTTCTTCTTCACTTACAAGGTGAGGAGCAAATCTGAGTTTATGCTTTATTATAGCTAAGTTATCATCTAAAAGAAATCTTTCATATATGTATCTTAATATAGGCAAATCAAACTCTTCTCTATAGATGGCAGCTCCCCAGTCAATTATATATGGATATCCATCCATGCCTATTATTATATTGTTGGCCTTTTTTAAGTCACAGTGAACAATCCCTAAGTCATGTATCTTTTTAACAAGCTTTTCTAATGAGTCAAAAAATGTTTTGGGCAGCTTTTCACCTTTTTTTATCTTTCCTAAGCTTGTTCCAGGTATATCTTCTAAGACCAATGCAAGACCATCCATGATTCCATAAAATTTGGGTATTCCTTTTATTCCACAAAGCCTACGATATGCTTTTGCTTCTCTCCAAACCAGGAATCTTCCTATGGTATTTCTGAAGAATGATCCATTTTTTCTGTAGTCCTTTACTATAAGCCTTTTCCCATTTATCTGGGTCCTCCACACAATAGGTCTTGTATTTCCAGGCCTTCTCTTTATGAGCTCAATTTTATTCATATCCACCTGTGTGTCCAAAGCCTTTGTCTCCTCTTTCAGTAAGACTTAATTCTTCTACATCTTCCATTATTGCATGCACAACCTTATTTATTACCATCTGGGCAATCCTGTCTCCTCTCCTTATCCTAAAAGGCCTTTCCCCAAGGTTTATTAATATTATCTTGATTTCTCCTCTATAGTCAGGATCAATTGTGCCCGGAGAATTTAACATGCCAATTCCATATCTTATAGCAAGACCACTTCTGGGTCTAATCTGAGCCTCAAATCCCTCAGGGAGTTCTATTGCTATACCTGTTGGAACAAGTGCTCTTTGCCCTGGCATAAGCACCAACTCTGAGGCTACTGCAGCACATATATCCATTCCTACAGAGCTTTTTGTCATATATCTTGGAAGTGGGATATCTTTGGCATGTTCAAGTCTTTTTACTTTAATCTTCACCTCTTCCATAGCTTCCACTTAATTGTCCACATGCAGCTAAGATGTCTTTTCCTCTACTTTTTCTTATAATAGCTGTGAGATTTTTATCTATTAGGATCTTTTGAAATCTCAATATCTGATCCCATGAAGGGGAAGAAAACTCTAAACCCTTTGCAGGATTTAATGGTATAAGATTTATTTTTGCCTTTATTCCTCTTAGCAGATTAATTAGCCTTATGGCATCTTCTTCACTGTCATTTATTCCTTTTATAAGTACATACTCAAATGTAATCCTTCTTCTATTTGGAAGAGGAAACTTTTTACAAGCAGAGATAAGCTCTTTTAAAGGATATTTTTTGTTTATTGGCATGAGAAAGCTTCTTACCTCATCAGTAGTGGCATTAAGGGAGACAGCCAAATTTACTGTGCAGTCTTTTCCTAAGCTTTCTATTTTTGGCACAATTCCGCATGTAGAAACAGTAACCCTTCTGTGAGAGAAATTCATTCCATAAGGATCTATCAATATCTCTATGGCCTTTATCACGGAATCATAGTTTGCCAATGGCTCACCCATTCCCATGAATACTATATTTCTGAGTTTTGAGGGTTTACTCATATCCCTTTTTACTTGTACTACTTGTTCCACTATCTCTGATGTTCTCAGATTCCTTTTAAAACCCTGTTTTGCTGTAAGACAAAATTTGCAACCCATTGCACAGCCTGCCTGAGAGGATACACATATTGTAAAATAATCCTTTTCTAACTCTGGAATCAAGACAGATTCAATATAATAGCCATCCCTTAATCTAAAAAGATATTTTTTTGTATGGTCCTCCTTAGATTCCAGCACCTTAACAAGTTCCAAAGGATTAAGCACTGCTTCTTCTTTTAGCAGGTTTCTCAACTTTTTTGGTAGATTGCTCATCTGTTCAAAAGAGGGGACAGCCTTTTTCAGGATCCAATGCCAGATCTGTCTCCCCCGGTAAGGCTCATATCCTTTTTGTTGAATCCATGTCTCTAATTCTTTTCTATTTAAGGACTTTATATCTATCATGTTTTTATTTCTTCATTGTTCTCATTTTTGCAAGTTCCCAAACATAATCATATAGATGAAGCCCTTTGCTTGCAGCAACAAGCTCACCATCTTCTACACCGATGCTTTCTGCCATATATTCCTTTAATAACTGAATCGCAGCAAGATTTGCTGGAAATCCATTCCATAAGTCCCATGAATTGTGGACTAATATAGGAGTTTGTCCACATGCAAATAAATGTGAGGGGCTGTCAATAGTTAAATCATAAACAACTTTTCCAAAATGGATTTTACTAATTCTTTTTACCTTTCTTCCAATAAAATTATTATTTATGTCTAAGCGCTTGTACTTAAAGTTTTCTAAAAGAACAATATGTTGAACATTAGAAGATTCGATTATCCTGTCTTCCTTTGCAAAGAAGCTTTTGCGTGGTTTTTCAGAATAAATAGAAAATCTTTCATCTAAGAATTTTAATATGGTAGAAAATCCAGATATGAGTTTGTCACTCGTAGATACTCCTGCATCACTGCTAAGCCATCCTATAAAAAGCTCTTTTAATAATTCTGGAGGAAGATTAAAAATAAAGTTTGGTATAACCTTTACTCTGCTTCCATGTATAAAACCACAAGACTTAAACAACTCTGCTAAGAATAATATTCCTATATTAAGGACTACACAACCATCTCTTTTTTCTATGGGAGGAGTATAATTAAACTCATCATTCATAAATTCTAAAGTACGAGATAGTTTCAAAGAGTCAGACTCTTTTATAGCTACTCTTAAAGCATTTCTTTTTGCATTATACCATCCATCAGCTAACCAAACTCCCATAAAGTATGCCATCTGTTTTGTTATCTTAAACATTCTTGGTATATCCCGTTGTTTCTGACACTTACATTTCAACTCTGGCATATCTTTTAAATATGTTTGTGATGCTATATTAAATGGCAGATGTCTGTTATCTCTCCAAGATGGTTTATATTTTATCTTTTTATCTCTTAATTCTTTAAAAACATCAGCCGATAAGTCATATACATATAATTTGCTACTTCCTCCACATAGACTAAGAAGATCTATATAGCTGTTATCATATACCTTTAATCTGCTTAAGCACTTGGGTTCTAAAACCACATCATTTGTCTTTAGCTGATCAACTCTTTTTAACACTATAGAGCCATTTTCATAGATTGGTATCTTATGATCCTCTGTTAAGAGTAAACTTCCAGCTCCATATAATTCCACATTTACTACATTGTACTTTATGTTTCTTTCTATATTCAGAACCTTGCTCCAGATTGGCTCAAAGTCTTTATTTACAGAAATTACTTCTATTTTATTCCCATCTTTAAAGATCCTAAAGATATCTTCCACACTAGTTACAACTATAGAGCCATTAACCTTAGCAACAATATTGGTTTTTCCATCTATACATCTAAAATATACAAAAAAATGCAATTTCCCTTCTTTTATCCTGGTATCTATGCCTCTAAGACATGGTGGATCTTTCATATATATGCAGTTAGGCTCGCCCACTGTCATATATGCCTGATTTGTGTTATATCCATCCTCCTTGTACATCCTGATGACTTCTTCTATCTGCTTTTCAAGATAGTATCCGTAAGTATATTCTTCCCCTTCCTTCTTTTTGGCACACATAAGATAAGGGAGATATTCATGAACATATTCTTCGCTTACAGGATTAGGTATCCCTAAGGATGGAGGAATATCAGGTATAAGTGGTCTTGTTCCAGGATACTTTACATGTATGGTTACATAATCAAGCTCCAACCTCTTCTGCCCTTTATAGCTTCCTCTTTCTATCACATATTCTCTTCCTTTTTCTAAGATTCGATACACTGCCTGAAACCATGCATCTGGCAAATCCCTTGCCTCTATAAACTCCAATTCAAGTCCCATTATTCTT
>JAMOPX010000198.1 GCA_027064285.1 Desulfobacterales bacterium
AAGCACAGAAAGATTCGATGATCAGGTGGATGAGGCCACAATAATGCTACATGCAAAGAAGTATTACGCAAACATAATTCTTCCTTACTCAGCCTTAGTCAAAAAGCTATTAGAAAAGATAACATCCTTGGGAATTCAGATAGATATGATCTGCCCTGATCACGGGATTCTTTGGAGAACTAAGGAAGGAATATCACGAATACTTGAGGCATATAAAGAGTGGAGCGAACAGAAGTGCAAGAAAAAGGCACTTGTAGTTTATGATACTATGTGGCACAGTACTGAAAAGATGGCAGAAATAATAGCAGAATCAATCGCAGAGGAAGGTATAGAAGTAAAAGTTATGGAACTTAGAGGATGGCATAGAAGTGATATAATGACAGAGATGATGGATGCAGGTGCTGTTCTTATAGGATCACCTACCATAAACAACGGACTTTTTCCCACGGTGAGTGATTTTCTCACATATATGAAAGGACTTAGGCCAAAAAACAAAGTTGTGGCTGCATTTGGAAGTTATGGCTGGAGCGGAGAAGCAGTAAGGCTTATAAACAAAGAATTTGAGGAGATGGGACTCAACATCGCTGATCCAGGCTTAAGGATTCAGTTTGTTCCTGACGATGAAGGGCTAAGAAAATGCAGAGAATTTGGTAAAAAGGTTGCGTCTTCTTTACTTAATGCCCTCTAAGGATCTGATTGCTTTTTTTACTTCTTCTTCAAGGGGTGGGAAATCCAAGTAATTTCCTCCACCCCTTGCATAAGATTTTAATATGTGTTCATATTCCTTACGCAGGCCTTTATGATTTTTCATTATCTCAGCCATTGCCTCTGGAATACCCCATCCAATTCCACCTGACTCATCATTCAGATTCCACATAAATTTTCTCATTATAATCCTTGCAGATTCCATATCCTCATCCGCAATCCTTGGAACAAGCATACCCAAGGCTTTTATAGTTCTTTTTTTAATCTGTTCATCAGGATATGATAACAAGCCTATGAGAAAAGAGACCGCCTTTTTCTTTGGAAAAGAGAAGAGCTTTTCCAAATCTCCAGACCTTATAATGTCAAAAATCTCTTTTTTTAGATTTCTAAAATTCATCTCCACAACCCTTAGAACCTATTTACATATACCACTACTTCTTCCATAGGTATCTGAACATCTGCAAGCTCCATTGCTCTTTTTAGAATCATGGGAAGCCCAGAACAGCAAGGAACCTCCATCATAACACAGACAATTTTTTTAATGTTATTGTTTTTAAATATCTCTGAAAACTTATCCACATACATATCAGCATCATCAAATTTAGGACATCCTATAAGAAAAGGTCTATTCTTTAGCAAATTATTTTTTAGATCATCATACACTGCTACTGCACAATCTGAAATCACTACGAGCTCTGAATCCTTTAAAAAAGATGCATTAGGAGAAATAAGCCTTATTTGAACAGGCCAGTTATTAGGAGAAGCAAAAACAGCCCTTTTGCCTCTTTTTCTCAAATATTCTACAACCGCCTCTTCATCAAAATCCTCTGCTTCCTTTTCCACCACCCTTATTGCCCCTTTTGGACACTGGCCAATACATGCTCCAAGTCCATCACAGTATTTTTCAGAAACAAGCCTTGCCTTTCCATTTACAACCTCTATCGCACCTTCTGCACATGCAGGAACACACATGCCACATCCATCGCAAAGCTCCTGATCTATCTCTATTATCCTTCTCTTTATCTTCATACATCTCCCTCCAGAAATATTTCCTTGGCAAGTCTTTTAGCAGATTCTGTAAAAAGCCTTTCTTCTATGATTCTTTTCAGTTCATCTTTTGAAAGAGGCTCTTTTTTGTGTTTTTCTTCAAGGTTTGTTATTAGGTCTGCATCGTAGAGGACCTTAAAGTTCAGTGTTTCCTGTTTTCTGGGATGATGGTGATGGGAAATCATATCACACACTTCATCTATAAGCTCTTTCTTTGCCCCCAGCTTTTCAAGTATCTTTCTTGCTACAGAAGGACCAAGCTCTTCCTGATACTTAGCAGCACTGCTTTTATACCTTTTTTCCGCCTCTTTTATGCCAATATCATGAAGATATGCTGCGGCCATAACAACTGCCATATCTGCGCCTTCCTCCTTTCCGATCCTTTCTGCGTATCGTGCTACCCTTGTGGCATGAGCGATTCTTTTAAAATCATCTCCAAAGTATCTTTTCATCTCTATGGCAACCCTATCTTTTAAAAGCTCCTGCCTTTGAGCAACAAGCTCAGGGGGTAGTCCCCCCAAGCACTGCTCAGCATATTTACAATATGCAGCACATCCAAAGTCCATCTTTGGGTTAATTACCTTTTGACCACACACCCTACATGTTCTTGATACATCATCTTTAAAGAATTCTATGCTATTTCCGCAATTCGGACATTTCACCTCGAATACACTATCTTTTCCCCAAAACTGGGTATCCTGTCCCGGACATTTCATCTTTTATCTTACCTCCTATATTCCAAGCTTCTTTCTCTTTTCTATAATATGAGCCTCCATTTTCTCCACTGCCTCTACTGCATCCTCTTCTACATGAAGAACACCACCTGTAATTTCAGGAAGCTCCTCTAAGAGAAGCTTGAGGAGATTAGGTGCTCCAGTTACAGGTGGAACAGGATTTACATAGGTATAAAGACCAAGTGCAAGAGCAAATATCGCATCTATTGTTGCCTTCTGTTCCATATACTCTGGTGCACATACAACAACCGGCAGATCTGGGATTGCTACACCCAAAGCATTTGCTACAGCAGCAACAAGATCCCCTACCCTTCCTGTATCAGTGCATGTTCCATAACTCAGAACAGGAGGCACTCCCAATGCATCACATATACTTCTAAGCCCATCTCCTGCAAGCTCTTTTGCCTCGGAACTACAGAGTCCAGCTACCTGAAGTGCAGCATTTCCGCATCCCATGGAGAGTACAAGTATGTCTCTTTTTATAAGCTCTTTTGCCACATTTACACTGTGCACATCCTGACCAGAGTCTCTGAGGCTTGTACATGAAACAAAACCAGCAATTCCCTTTATTTTTCCGCTTTTTACAGCATCCAAAAGCGGATCAAGGCTTCCTCCAAGTGCATCAAGTATACTTTCAGTGGAAAATCCAACAATTGCTTCTTTTACTGGCTGACCTATAATTGGTTCAACTGAATTTCTTCTCTCCTTAAAATTAGATACAGCCATATCCAAAAGCTCTTCTGCCTGTTCTCTTACCTTGTCTGGTTTGTAATTCAGTCTTTCTGAGATCCCTTCAAATGCAACCAGTTCTGAAACAGGGATGAGCTTAAATTTATATTTTTCAGCATACATGGGATCTACTGGAAGTGAGCAGTTCATATCGCATGCAAAAAGATCAACACATCCGCTCGCAAGAATTGCCTCTTGCATGATCCAGTTTCCTGTGTATCCAAAGAATACATCGTCCATCTCCCACCTTTGCACTATTTCCTGACCAGTTTCTATACATGCAATTATTCTCAGTCCCTTTGCACCAATCTCTTTTGCCCTTTTTTGCCACTTATCCTCTCTTGCAAGCTGAATAAGAGCAAAACCCACAAATGGCTCATGACCATTTACAAGAACATTCACGTAATCTGGATCAAGAACTCCCAAATCTACTTTCATCTTGTGTGGTCTTGGTATGCCAAATAGGATATCTTGGATATTTTCGAGAACTATCTGACTCTGATATGCCATGGCAATGGAAAGTCTCAGCGCCTTAAGGGCAAGGCTTACGTAGTAGCCGTCCACATTGGTAAGACATGAGCTCTGAGCCCTCAGCATTTCTGCATATATGCCTTCGGGGAATATGTCTAACTTTTTCCAGAGAGATTTTCTTTCCTCAGGTGCAAGAATATCCACTATCTTGCTCGGCTCGCCTCTTCTCTCATATTCTTCTTTTACAAAGTCACACAATCTGAGCGCTATGTCACTAACAGAGTCGGATACATCCAGGCCGAGTCTTTTTGCAAATGACTTAAGTTTTTCTGGCTCTTTTATCTCAAATGGGGTCTTTCCCAGAGCAGTCTCTCTTAGTGTCCTGATAGTCTCCTCTGCATGATATTGATATGTGGATGTGCCAAGAAGGTTTCTTAAAAGCATCATTCTCATTGCCATTCCATCTGCTGTTATCCCACAGACACCCCTTTTCCCTTTTTCTGCATCTGCCCTGCACGGTCCATTTGAGCAGAGATCACATCTTGTTCCTGCCATACAAAAGGGGCATCTTTTATCAGGATCTTTTCCAAGACCTTGCTGTTCATATCTATCCCATACATTTGTAAGGCCATCCTTTTTTATCCTTTCATAGGCCCTGATAACTGACTCATGATAAGATATCCTTTCCTTTTCCATAAAATTCCTCCTTATCGTTTTTTTTAAAACTTATGCAACATTTATACCACAATTGTTAGCTGTTATATAGTTATCCGCAATTATGCGAATAACTATAAGAAAATAATAACTGACCTTACGCAAAAGTTTCTGTCTTATCTGTATGCAGTATAGGAATAAGACTGAAAGTGGAATAAGGGCAAGGGAGTTTTTCGGATGCGACTGTCGAAAGGGCGCTGTCTCTTCGTGGCTTATCTGTGGGGGAAACCGCAGCCCGTCACTCAAGTCTCTCCAAACCAAGCATAGTCTTTTACCAGACATCCAAGCCCATTGGTAAGCATGTTTGATTAACAGTTGAGTGATGGGAATGCGGAGGGGGCAGGTATCCCCCGCAGGTAAGTCACAGAAGAGACCAGCCCGAGAGACTCGGAGCAGACGAAAAACCCTTTTGCCCCAATACTGCATTTGCTGTTATCCTCTCCTCATGAGATAAAAACTTTTGCGTAAGGTCAGATAATAAATTGTTTTCTTTTCATATTTTCATAACAGATAGTATTCCGCAAAATTTGATATTTTGCGGAATACTATCTGTTTCAGATGTTTCACTGTGACATGTAAGACATGTATCAACTTATTTTTTGCTTTCCTCAGCTTTAAGCTTAAGTTTTAACCAATCAGACATTTGCTGAAGGTTTTTGTTTAAATACCATCTACCATTAGCAAAGGCTCCATAATCAGCGCCAGACATAGCTGAAGCAAAACGAACAGAATTAGCGTAAAAAAGCCATTGTTCAACCCACATCTTTTCAATAGCTTCATCAAAAATGCTTGAAGGAAGCCCTTTAGCAACCTTCATCTTCCAAGCCTTAAGCAGAATTTGAGTAGCTGCAAAAGTCTGCTTATTAGCAGTTTCAATGCTCTTTTCCATTCGGGCAAAATGGCCTTCAACCCAACCAGTCGTGTGGCAGGCAAGACAGACTTTTTTCATATCAGCAGTGCGATATTTCATTTCTTTGGCAGAGATAAGGAATTTGCTTACTGGCTCACCTGTTAACTCTGTAGGCAAGTGCAGTCCTGCTTTATTCTTAATCTTAGTGGTATCCGCCTCTTTTGGATGAGGATGAGCATAGATCAAACCAAAGAGACGCCAAGCAATTCTATCATTCATCTGATGGGTTCGTTTGGCAATAATATTGTTTTCTTCATCCACGATGAGACTTATATGGCAAGTAGCGCAAGTTGGTGCTTTAAAATCTTTTCCTACAATCCATGGCACAGCTTTAAAATCCCAGCCCTTGCCTTGAGAAAAGTAGATGTTTCCGTGTTTACTTACCATATAAATCTTATAAGCTGGCACATCTGGCCCTTTATGACATTCTGCACAGGTATAAGGTTTACGAGCCACTTCAAGAGAAAATGAATGGCGTGGATGACAAGAAGTGCAAGACCCCTCGCTTCCATCAGGGTTTACGCGACCTGTGCCTTGGTTAGGCCAACCTTTAAGTACTGGAAATTTCATTTCACCAAACTCAGTTTCTTTTGCCTTGAGTCCTTTTACCCTGATTCTTGTTCCATGACAAAAAAGACAAGAGTCGGCTTGGGTTTCTGAATGAGGTTTTTCATAGATCAATTTACCTTCCTTGACTACCTGCGGTCCTAAGGATGTATTCTCAAGATCATGATAAAGAGGATTTTTTTTGAAGTTTCTATAAGCTTTGGACATAAGATTTTTATTGTATTCTTTTACTTCAGTAAGATGGCAAATAGCACAATCCTTAGGAGTTACAATGACATGGACATTAAATCCGTTGTGCTCAAAGGTGTCTTGGTGTGCGTTGTGATTGGCTGTATGGCATTCTGCACAACCTACCACTACATTGGCTATATCCTTAGGAATCTTAGTCACACTGATTTTTCTTAGAAGAAGTTTCTTTTTTAATGCTTCTGCTGGACTGATTTGTGAATGAATACTCTCTTTCCAACTGCATACAATTCCTGGGGTGACACTACTGTGACATGAAAGACAAGACTTAGTAGCATCACTTATTTGCCCAGCTAAAGAAGAAGTCCCTGCCAACAGGAAACAACACAAAATAATACTTAATACTTTTTTCTTCATCTGTGATTCTCCTTTAAGTCAAATCTGTCAAGATTCATTATCTTGTCCCACGCTTTTACGAAGTCTTTAACAAATTTCTCTTTTGCATCATCACTTGCATAAACCTCTGCCACAGCTCTCAGCTCATCGTGATGTCCAAAGATTAAGTCAACTCGAGTTGCTTTCCATCTCAGCTTTCCAGTTTTTC
>JAMOPX010000199.1 GCA_027064285.1 Desulfobacterales bacterium
ATTCACTAATCCCTTTATACTACAGGTGGTAAATATGTCTATACCAAGTGCCTCATGAGCCTGCTTTAGCTTTAGTATGATTTTTAATCGGTATTGGTATTGTGAAAATTTTTGTTTACCTTTTCTTTGTTTTTGATATTATTTAAAAAAAAGGAGGTAAAAACTATGCCTTCAAGTTTAGAGCAGCTTATAAACAAACAGATTAAAAGATGGGAAATTGCAAAAAAAGAAGGAAAGAAAGAAGAGTATATTCCAGTTATTACTATATCCAGAGAGCCAGGTAGTGGAGGGAGTATCATAGGTAAAAGAGTTGCTGAATTAGAAGGGCTTGATTTTTTCCATAAGGAAATAATAACTCAAATAGCAGAAGATGCAAATATAAGTAATATGCTGTTAGAAACCTTAGATGAAAAAGGCCTATCTCTTATAGAAGAGTGGATTTCTTCCTTAGTAAATAGACAGCATCTTTGGCCTGATAAATTTTTACAGCATCTTATGAAAGTAATAGGAACTATTGGTAGACATGGAAGAGCAGTAATTGTGGGAAGAGGAGCAAATTTTTTATTACCACCAGAAAGGACTTTAAGAGTTAGAGTGGTTGCTCCATTAGAAGAAAGAGTAAAAAATGTATCAAAACAGTTTAATGTATCCTTAGAAGAAGCACGAAAAAGGGTCATAAGAACAGAATCTGACAGAAGAGCTTTTATAAGAAAATACTTTCATGCTGATGTATCTTCTCCACTGAATTATGATATTGTAATAAATACTGCTACAATGGGATTAGAAGGTGCAATTAAAGTTGTAAGAGAGGGATTCCACTATAAAAAAGAGATGCTAAGTACTAAAAAATAAAAAGAGGGAGTGTCATATGACAAAAAGAATTTCTTTTACCAAGCATCTAAATAAATTGCTTCCTAAGTTCAGAGAAAATATGAGTAATGCAGAGTCCACAGAAGATGTGAAAAAATTTTTCTTCTATGCTGTAAAAGAGCTTTTAGAAGATATCTTGGAAAGAGAGATAGATATAACAGAAGATGAAATTGTGCTTATACCAGAAAAACCACCATTTTATGAGATATCTTCAAGACTTGTTTCTACAGAATTAAAAGAGGTGTGGAAGGAATCAGATCTTCCACACCTTATTGAAAAACTGGCAGAATCTGCAACTGGTAGATATAAACATTTAGAAAAGCATCCTGAAAAAACTGAATCAAAGATCAGAATGTAGACTCTAACTTTATTTTACTTCTTCGTAGTCTGCATCTACTACGTCATCTCCTCCGCCTTGACCACCACTTCCACCAGTGCCTGTAGAAGTGCCTCCAGACTGTTGCTGCTGTGTTGCTTTTGCATACATCATTTCTGCAAGTCTATGAGATGCTTGGGTAAGTGCTTCTGTCTTTCTCTTTATTTCTTCTATGTCATCTCCTTCCATTGCTTTTTTCAGCTCTTCAATAGCTCTGTTTATCTCTGCCTTGGTAGCTTCATCTATCTTATCACCTACTTCTCTCAAAGACTTCTCTGTGGTATAGATCAGGGAATCAGCATTATTTCTTGCTTCTGCTAATTCTTTCTTTCTCCTATCCTCTTCTGCATGAAGTTCTGCTTCTTTTATGATCCTTTGAATCTCTTCTTCGCTTAATCCGCTGGAAGCCTTTATCTGAATTGACTGTTCTTTTCCTGTTGCCAGATCTTTTGCAGACACATGAAGTATTCCATCTGCATCAATGTCAAAAGTTACCTCTATCTGTGGAACTCCTCTTGGAGCAGGAGGTATCCCTACAAGTTGGAATCTACCTAAGGAGACATTATCTTTTGCCATTGGCCTTTCACCTTGCAATACATGTATCTCCACTGCTGTTTGATTATCCGCTGCAGTAGTGAAGATCTGGCTCTTTCTGGTAGGTATTGTGGTATTTCTTTCTATAAGCTTTGTAAATACACCACCAAGGGTTTCTATGCCCAGAGAAAGTGGAGTTACATCCAACAGCAATACATCTTTTACTTCACCTGCAAGCACACCAGCCTGTATAGCAGCACCAATAGCAACTACTTCATCAGGATTTACTCCTTTGTGAGGCTCTTTTCCAAATATTTCTTTTACTTTCTGTTGAATTCTGGGCATTCTGGTCATACCACCCACAAGAATCACTTCATCTATGTCTTTTGGTGTAAGCCCTGCATCTTTCATTGCCTGCTCGCATGGCCCAACTACCTTTTCAACGAGATCTTCAACCAGAGATTCAAACTTTGCTCTGGTAAGTTTTATGTTAAGATGTTTTGGACCACTTGCATCTGCCGTAATAAATGGCAGATTTATTTCTGTCTCTAACATAGTTGAAAGTTCTTTTTTGGCTTTCTCTGCTGCATCTTTCAGCCTTTGAAGTGCCATTCTGTCTTTTCTCAAATCAATTCCATGTTCTTTCATGAATTCATCTGCCACATAGTTTACAATTCGCATATCAAAGTCTTCACCACCCAGATGGGTATCTCCACTTGTAGATTTCACTTCAAATACACCTTCACCTACTTCTAATATGGATATATCAAAGGTGCCGCCACCCAAATCAAATACCGCTATCTTCTTTTCACCTTTTTTATCTAAACCATAAGCCAAAGAAGCAGCGGTTGGCTCATTTATAATTCTTCTGACATTTAATCCTGCTATACGACCAGCATCCTTAGTAGCTTGTCTTTGGCTGTCGTTAAAGTATGCAGGAACAGTAATAACCGCATCAGTTACTTTTTCTCCTAAGTAAGCTTCTGCTGCCTCTTTTAGCTTCCTAAGAATCATCGCTGATATCTCAGGAGGACTGTATCTTTTCCCCCTTACTTCTACATGAGCATCACCATTTGGAGCTTTTACAATTTTGTATGGCAAGATTTTTATATCCCTCTGAACTTCTGGAGAATCATATTTTCTTCCCATCAGTCTTTTTATTGCAAAAATGGTATTTTCAGGGTTGGTTATCGCTTGTCTTTTTGCAGTCTGACCCACAAGTATTTCTCCACTTTCTGTAAATGCTACGACTGATGGGGTTACTCGCTCTCCTTCTTGATTTGGGATAACAACAGGGTCCCCTCCTTGCATTACAGCAACACAGGAGTTAGTGGTTCCCAAATCTATACCTATTATTTTTCCCATTTTCTTCCTCCTTTAATTAGTTTTGTTTTTGATCTTCTTCTTTTTTATCTTCGGATTTATCTTCGGATTTTTTGCTTACAACTACAAAAGCAGGTCTTATAAGCTTTCCATGTAGTTTGTATCCTTTCTGCAATTCTTCCACTACTGTGCCCGGCTCCACAGATGGATCAACTCTCTGCTCCATTGCATAATGGAAGTTGGGATCAAATTTTTTTCCTACACTTTCAAATTCTTCAACTCCTGCTTTCTTTAAGATATCCTTCAGGCCTTTAAGAGTGAGTTCTACCCCTTCTTTTAAAGCCTTAAAGGCTTTTTCTGTTTGTTCACTTTCTTCTGCATGAAGAATTGCTCTTTCTAAGTTATCCACTACACTTAAAAGGTCTTTTATAAGAGATTCATTTGCAAATTTTATGAATTCCTCTCTTTCTTTTTGAAATCTCTTCTTTAGATTTTCTATCTCTGCTTGAGACCTGAGGTAAAGATCAAAATATTTTTTTACTTCTTCAGAGATCTGTTTCAGCTTCTCTATGAGCTGATCTTTACTCATCTCTTCCAAGGGAACTTCTTTTGGCTTGCTTTGCTCTTCTTTTTCAAGTTTTTCTTTTTCCCGCTTTTCCCTCTCCTTTTGGAGGTCTTTTACTTCTCCCATATTTTTTACTCCTATCCATTTATGGTTTGGTCATAGAAAAAACTAAGCATCCTTTTTGCTTTGTCAAGGTTGTGTGAGGATGGATAGGCGGGTATTTACTAACTGTAATAAATAGATCTTTTCTTTTTCTGCCGACCAAATATAAAGCCTAAAACTATCCCAGAAAAGAGGACAAATGCCCCCATTGCAAACCATCTGTGAGCTTGAGATCTTTTTAGCTCTTCATTTTCTTTTTTTATCTTGTTTAATTCCAACTTTAATTTATTTAACTCTTTCATGTTATTTTTGTATTTTCTTTTTAAAACTAAAAAACTTGTACACTCTCTTTTTAAGGAATCATATTTTTGTTTTATTTCTTGATAAGCCTTTATAGTGCTATTTAATTGCTGAGATAATTCTTTTTGAGATTTAACAACATTGTCTAACTCATTTTTTAATTGAAGTAATTTTTCTTTTAATTGAGCATTTTTCTCAATTAATTCATCTGCCACTTTTTTATAGGGTTTTCTTTTTATTATAAATCTGCTTAATACCCATCCTTCTTTGTTTTTATATTTTGAATTAAGAGGCCTTACCTTTATCCAGTTTCCTTGCTTAGAAATAATCTCTAATGGCTCTCCAGAACTAAGAAATGCCAGTATCTTATAATTTGTGCCAGGGCCTGCTCTCAGAGTAATTTTGAAATAATCAGATACATATCCTATTTCTGCTGCATAGCAAGAAAAAAAATAAAATCCAAAAAAAAGCACAATACTTATAAGAGTTGTAAGAGCTGCAAAAGACTTTTTCATTCGATTTCCTCTTTTTGTTTTACCAAGACACGGATATCTTCTATCTTAGTATAAGGATATTGTCCGTTTTCATCTTTTTCCAAATACTTAACCATGTCCCATATGGTATTCAATGCTATAGAAACACCTACTATTGCTTCCATTTCTACACCTGTTTTTGCCTCTGCTGAAACAGAACATTTCACTTCAACACCATCCTCTTTTAAAGAAAAGCTGAATTTTACATAGCTTAATGGGATCTGATGACAAAAAGGTATCAAAAGACAGGTTTGTTTTGCTGCATTTATTCCTGCTATTTCTGCTACAGTTAAGGGATCTCCTTTTTCAATCTCTTTTCTTTTAATTTTTTCTATAGTTTCTTTTTGAAGGATAATCTTTCCTGTTGCTTCTGCATACCTTTTAACTACAGGCTTTTTACCTATGTCAACCATTCCCATCTTCATATATCTCCTCTTTTTTTGTGGCTTCCTTTTTTATCATATCAACTGCATTTATAAGAGCAGGAAAGACCTTTTCTCTTATTTCTCCCACAATTACTACCACCATAATCCAGTCTCCTGGTGATAACTCTCCTTCATTCAGATCTATTTTGACTCCTGCTATAGAGGCATCAGATTTAAGTCTTTCTTCAATCTCTTTTATCTTTCTTTTATCAAAAGAGACTCGAAGACTTTTCACTTTTTTTCCATTCTTAGAATATCTCTTAACAATTCCTATATGAGAAGCAACCATACCTACTTTTTCGTGATCAACATCTTGAAGCACACTATTTATTGCTGAATTTATATCTGGGATTACCATATAAGATTCTCCTGTAAAGAGTAAAGGACTTTCTGATAAATTAACAAAATTTGTTTTCATTTGGCAAGAAAAGCAGGGATCTTTTGATAAAAAAACAGTTAATCTTTTGGTACCTTTGCTTTGCCTCTGAGTTTTTTAATACTTATCCATATCTCACAAAAATATTTTTGTCTTGCTTGAGTTCTTGCTTTGCTTTAGTTTATTCTTAGCAAAAGATTTTTCACCATCACATGGAGAAACAGAAGGAAGTTGTTGTTTCCGCTTTAATTTTAAAGAAATTTCATCATAAAAAGTTGTCGTTGATTTTAAGCAGGAAAAAGCTAAAGCTTAAGAAATACTGCAGGTAACAGGAAATATAAAGTACAAAGCTATTTTGATGCTCATGTATTTTTTAAGAATTAAGGGTCGTGGGAGATTTTGAAATGCCAAATGGAAATATAGACTGGTTCGCTCGAAGATCCACAACAAGTATTAGCCCATTTGAGTTGAAT
Source organism: Desulfobacterales bacterium (assembly GCA_027064285.1). Classification (GTDB taxonomy): domain Bacteria; phylum Desulfobacterota; class DSM-4660; order Desulfatiglandales; family JALVZP01; genus JALVZP01. The sequence continues at coordinate 5,878 of JAMOPX010000199.1, forward strand.
AATGAAGGAAAAGGACAAGCATTAGTTTTAAGATATGCTGGCTGTAATCTCAGATGCCCACTTTGCTATGCTTGGAAGTATGCGTGGTTTATGCAAAAAAATGGATTTGTATATAACATACAAAATAGCATTCAAGCATTAAGAAATCTTCTGGGAATAGCGAAAAAGAAGATCGTGTGGATAAGGATACAGGGAGGAGAACCCTGTTTAACGTTTAATAGAATTTTGAATACTATTACATTCGCTGTTGAGTCTCTAACTATAGTTCATCAAAATATAGTATCCCGCAGAAATTGATATAACGGAATAATTTGGATAAAGTAAGCTTTATGAAAGGGGAACGTATAAAGGTAAAAAACATAGAAGAGGTGAAAGAGAAATTAAAGAGGGAGAAGAAAGAGGATGTTGTGATAAAGCTTATTTTTCTTAATCTTATAGGAGGGGGAATAAATTTTGAGGAAGCGTGTAGATTTTGTGGGATAGCGGAATCGACAGGGTATTTATGGATAAGGGAGTGGAATGAAGGGGGATATAAAGGGATAAAAGGGAAAGGGAGAGGAGGAGGAAGGCCAAGCAGGCTATCAGAGGAAGATTTAAAGAAGCTTAAGGAGTTATTGAAAGAGAAAGCATATTGGACTACCAAAGAAGTAAGGGCTGTGATAAAGAAGTTTTTTAAAATAGAAT
>JAMOPX010000200.1 GCA_027064285.1 Desulfobacterales bacterium
TGGCCAGTGGCAGGAAACAAAGAGGTTTTCTTATACCGAACCAGGTGGAGTAAACAAATATGTTGAAGGAATGGGTTTTGGCGCTCTTGGACATTTCTGGGCAGGTGACGGTAGTGAGATTTATGAGCTTGGTGGTGGTACAATTGGTAACTACGTTACTGCTCCTATTCCAGGGTCTGCGACACTACTTCTGTTGGGTATGATGGGTCTTGCCGGCTTCAGAAAGAAGATATTCAATACTTAAAAGATAAAAGAGATTTTAGGATGGGTCAGGCCAGGCTTACATAAAGGGCTGTTGGCCTGCCCATTTTTTGTGTATTAAAGCAGCAATTTTATGTTGTTCCTCCTTTGAAGTAATTTTGTTATCTCTTTTAATGGCTTCCAGGGATATTCTTTTAGAAACAGGAATCATAGGGCATGACCATATAATTGCGAAATACTGTAAGTGTCATTTTTGTTGGTTGCCTTGTAAATCTATCTCCAAACTCACGGAGAATTGCTGTTTTCTGCCAATTTTTTATTCAGTAGTATTAAAGCTGCCAGCACAATTCCCCACTGAAAAATGCAGGTGCCTATACTGTACTCATGAAAAGGATTCCACCAGTTTTTGCTTTCAAGCATAACTGCTTTATAAAACCACCAAGAAATAAGGCCAAAAAACTCGGCTGGTATAAGATATTTTATAAGCACATCAAACCAGGCACTAACCTTAAGCCGAGTCTCAGAAGTATTTATAAGCTCTCTTCTAAATCTTGATATCCCATATTTAATAGCAGATACCGTAACAAAAAAACCTCCAACTAAAAGCCCTATTCCCCAAACCCAGTCCTGATTGCAGAAAAAATTCATATTTATTGCCGAAGGAATCCCCATGAAGAAGCCAACACTTGCTATCAAGATGGACGCCTTTTCCCTCCTTATCCCCATATCCATTAAAACCCTTACTCCCAGCTCAACCATGGCTATAAGAGATGAAAAAGCAGCAGAGGAGAGACACAAAAAGAATACAAATATAAAGATATGGGCATGGGCTATTTTTTTAAAAATGGAGGGGAGCCATAAAAATGTAAGCCCAACATTTCCTGTTTCTGCCACCTTGAGTGCTTCTTGTTTTGGAAGAAATGCAAAGAGCGTGCAAATAACAGCTATTCCTGCAAGTATAGAAGCAAGATTATTTCCCAAGCCAACTATAACAGATGTGGATACTATATCCTGATCTTTCCTTGAGTAAACCGCATAAGTAAGTATAAGCCCCCATCCAGGACCAACAGACCAAGCAGACTGAGTTATTGCCTCAAGCCATATCTTATAGTCCACAAGCCTGCTTATCTCAGGATAAAAAAGAAATTTTAGTCCCTTTTCTGCATCTGGAAGAAACATGGCTCTTGTTGCTGCGATTGCGATAAGAAAAAAGAGTGTTGGAATAAGTATGTTGTTTATCTTTTCTATTCCTTTTGCTATTCCAAGTGATACAACAAATGCTGCCAAAGAAATAGATATAAGGTGAAATAGAACCGGTGTGTTTCCAGAGATAAAGTTATTCCATAAGATATGAGGATCAGAATGCAGTATGGTGCTTTTCAACGCAAAAAGCATATATCGTATGCACCAGCCAGTAACAACGCTGTAATAGAACATAATAGCTGTGGTGCAAAAAGCAATAAATCCTCCCATCCAACAATAGCTTCTTCCACAGATAATTCCAAAAGCCTTTATTACTCCTGCCTTTGCTCTTTTTCCCATTGCAAATTCAAGTATGATTATAGGAATGGACCAGATAAATAAGGCTATCATCCACGCTATTAGAAAGGCACCTCCACCATTTTGAGCAGCAATCCTTGGAAATCTCCAAATATTTCCTGCACCTATAGCCATTCCAAGTGCAGAGAATATAAAAGCCCACTTTGAGGTAAAAGAATCCATTCTGTTCATTTCTTTTTTATTTGTGTATTTTTTTACTTGGATAGCAATGCTTGGACTGGTTTCAGGCCAAAAGGATTCCCTTCTTCTATTGCCCTAAGAACACTTCCGCCTCCAGTAAAATAGTAGTATTCATGCGGATTATCCAGTCCTCTGAGATAAATTCCGGGACAAAGCTTTTTTAAAGCTTCAAGGGTGTCTCCTCCTGCAAAAAGCTTTAAGGCAGAACTGTTTTTGCTTATGAGATTGTATATGGATTGAGACCCTTCATAAAACAAAGGCATAAGTCCCATTACAGCATTTACAAAGATGGTTTTTGCAGAGGAAATCACTTCTTTTACCTCATCAGAGGTGTCAAATGAGTCAGGAGATATATCCACAATATAGTTTAGCTCTGAGCCTTCTGTTATGTCTTTAAGTGAGACCTTTCTGTAACTGCCCTGTTCCCTTGATTCTATGGTCTCAGACTCCACAATATATGGCATTTCTATAATCTTTTTATACATCTTATCCATAGTTACCAGCTCTTTTGCCAGCTCTATATCCTCTTCAGCCACTCCTTTTATCCTTATGTTGTACTTTGCACAGAGATATGTATTGTATATAACTCCACCTAAGATAAGATAATCTACTTTTTTATAAAGAGCTGTAATAGGTCCTATCTTTGTGTCATACTTTGCACCAGCAATTACTGCTACGAATGGCTTTTCAGGATTTAATACCTTATCTAAATTGCTTAGTTCCTTTTGCATAAGGATTCCTGCATAAGAAGGAAGAAAAAACGCTACATCATAGGTAGATGCATGAGCCTGCCATGAGCCAAATGCATCATTTATATATACATCTGCCAATGCTGCAAGCTCTTTTGCAAATTCACCTCTCTGAGGTCCTTTTGCCTCTTCTCCAAAGAACCACCTGGTATTGGGAAGATATATCATGTCAATCTTTTCTCTTTTCAGGTCTTCAAGAGCTTCCTTTATAGATTCCTCTATGTGCAGTATTCCCTTTTCCGGATCAATGGAAAACTCAGGCACATGAATCTTTAAAGGCAATTTCTTTTCAAGATACTGAACAATCGGATCTACAGACTGATCTTTACTGCAGGTGATCTTTCCTGTCTTTTTATCCCTTGGCCTTCCTATGTGGGTCATAAGAATAGGTTTCCCGCCTTTTTTGGCTATCTCAAACAGTGTTCCAAAGGTCGAATCTATTCTATAAGGATCTTTTATTTTTCCCTTTTTAACTACATTGTGATCTACTCGCACAAGCACAATCTTATCCCTCAGCTCTGCTTCTTGAATGAGCTTTAGCTTTCTCTGCATTTTTTCCTCCTTATTTAAGCTGCCTTTGCAAGCTTTCTGGTAAGTTTCTTCAGCCTGTTAATCCTTCTCCTGAGTATCTGAACCTGTTTTTTGTCTTTATTTTTTAAAGCCTCTTCCTTTTCTTTTTTTAGCTGTTTTATCTTTTGCTTTATTTCTTTTATTTTCTCTTTTCCGATCTTAGGTTTTTTCTCTTCTTTTATCTCAAGAAAATCTTTTATTATTTCTATGAGCTGTTCTTTATCCATGGCATGAGCACCCTGAACCCCTGGGATCTTCATTGCAATCTCCCTGAGTTCAGGTGCTGTCATCTTTTCTATACTTTTTGCCTCTACCTGCTCTTTTATCTCATTTTTAAGTTTTTCATATTCTTCTTGGAGCTTTTTTTCCTCTTCTGTAAGCTCTTCTTCCAGCTTTTCCTTCTCTTCCATCTTACTCTTCCTCCTCCTTTATTTTTTTAATTTTTTTCATAAATGGGATCAGCAAGTCAATAGGTATTGGAAAAAGGGTAGTAGAATTTCCTTCAGAGGCAATCTCTCTTAATGTCTGCAGATACCTCAACTGCAATGCCTCTGGATATTTCTCTATTATTTCTGCTGCTTCTGCAAGCCTTCTTGCAGCCTGATACTCTCCCTCTGCACTTATCACTTTTGCTCTTCTTTCTCTTTCTGCTTCCGCCTGTCTTGCCATTGACCTTTGCATCTCCTCTGGCAGATCAATATGTTTTACTTCCACAGTGGTTACCTTTATCCCCCATGGATCAGTGTGCTTATCTAATATGCTCTGTAGCTTTGCATTTATTCGTTCTCTTTCAGAAAGGATCTCATCTAATTCCACTTCTCCACACACACTTCTGAGAGTGGTCTGAGCAAGCTGGGAGGTAGCAAAAAGATAATCTTCCACTTCCACCACAGCCTTTGTGGGATCAACTACCCTGAAATATACTACAGCATTTACCTTTATAGAAACATTGTCTTTTGTGATTACATCCTGAGAAGGTACATCCATTGTAACAAGTCTTAAGCTTACTTTTACCATTTTATCAATCACAGGAATAAGAATGATAATTCCAGGACCTTTTGTTGCAATTACTCTTCCAAGCCTGAAGATAACACCTCTTTCGTATTCCCTAAGCACTCTTATAGCAGAGCTTAAGAACATGACCAAAAATACAATGAGCAGGATATAAAACATGCAGTCCTCCTCTTTTTTATGCCTTTTTCTCTTTTTTTACATTTAATGTCAATCCCTTAATAGCTTTCACTTCTACTTTATCTCCCGGGGCAAGTTTTTCGTCTGATTCTGCATTCCAGTATTCACCATGCACAAAGACAAGACCTTTATCTTTTTCCCATCTTTCCACCACACCTTTTTCTCCTATAAGCCCTTCAGCCCCTGAAATAGGCTTTTCACGGTGTGCTTTTATTGCAAGATAAGTAATTCCCAAGAAAAAGGCACTGAACATGATAACTGTTGGCATAATCAGGCTAAGAGAAACCTTTATATTGTCGAAAAGCATCATTGAACCAAGAAGGAGAGATATTATTCCTCCTATGGTAAGCATTCCATAGCTTGTTACCTTTATCTCTAAAATAAAAAGGATTATTCCTAAGGCAATAAGTAAAAGGCCCGCATAATTTACAGGAAGCGTGTGAAATGAATAAAAGGCAAGTATAAGAGAAATGGACCCTAATACCCCTGGAAGTATTGCGCCCGGATGAGCAAGCTCAAAGTAAAGACCTGTTAGTCCTATCATCATGAGTATATAAGCAATATTTGGATCACTTATGGTCCTTAATATCCTATCTCTTATATTTGGTTTAAAAGATATTATAGTAATTCCCTTTGTATCCAACTTGACCTTTTCTCCACCTACAATACTTACAGTTTTTCCGTCTATTTTTTTGAGAAGATCTGTCACATCATCAGCAATAAGATCTATGACATGTTTTTTTAAGGCCTCTTCAGCGGTTATGGAAACACTTTCTCTTATGGCCATTTCTATCCATTTAGCATTTCTGCGCCTTTGTTTCGCAATACCTCTTGCATAAGATGCCATATCATTTACTACCTTTTCTGACATAGTTTTTCCAATATCCTTTCCGCCCAGAGCAACAGGATGAGCAGCACCTATGTTTGTGCCAGGTGCCATAGCAGCTATGTGTGCTGAGATAGTAACAATTGCGCCTGCTGATGCTGCTCCAGCACCACTTGGAGCCACATAAACCACAACAGGCACATGAGAATTGAGTATTGCTTTTATTATCTGTCTCATGGAACTGGCAAGACCTCCGGGAGTATCTATCTGAATAATCACTAACTCGGCATTTATATTGTTTGCGTATCTTATTCCCCTTACCACATATCCTGCTGAACCCGGATTAATCGCTCCTTCTAATTTTATAAGAACAGCCTTTGGATCAAAGTGGTTTGATTCAGCTCCCAAAAGCAGAAACAAGCAGATTACTATAAAGATAAGTCTATTGAGTATTTTTATTCGTGCCTGCATTTAACCCAAGTTTCTCCATTATTTTTTTCATATCCTCCCAGACAAGCTTCTTTTCAGATGGGTTTCTTAGCAGATATGCAGGATGAAATGTAGGCATAACAGGAATATCTTTATAAGAATACCAGTTTCCTCTCTGCTTGGTTATCTTAAAATCCTTTCCAAGAAGCGTCTGAGCAGCAATTCTTCCCAATGTACATATTACCTTAGGAGATATGATCCTGAGCTGGGCCTCAAGAAATGGAAAACATGCTTTTATCTCGTCAGGCTCAGGGTCTCTATTTCTGGGTGGCCTGCACTTTACTACATTGCATATGTACACATCCTTCCTTTCTAAACCCATTGCCTTTATTATCCTTGTAAAAAGCCGACCTGCTTCTCCAACAAATGGCCTGCCTTCTATATCTTCTTTTCTTCCTGGAGCTTCTCCTACAAAAACAAGTTCTGCGTTTGGATTTCCTTCTCCAAAGACAATATTTTTTCTGTTTTTATGAAGCTTGCATTTGATGCATCCATTCAGATACTTTCTAAGCTCATCGAGATTATTTATGCTATCTAAATAGGCTTTTTCCAACTCTGTTTCTCCTTTAAAAAAACTCTCTGTCTCTGGGCTGAGAGGTGGAATCAGATCGATCTCTTTGTATAAAGAAATAGTTTTTCGTAAGTCCCTAAGGAGCTTGATCAGATCTTCTCTCATTAATCATATCCTTTACTCTGTCTAAGATGAGATTAGATAGTTCCTCCTTTTTTAACAACCCTGTTTTTTCCATAGTGCCATCCTTTTTTATCAGAATGGCTCTGTTGGTAT
>JAMOPX010000201.1 GCA_027064285.1 Desulfobacterales bacterium
TTTCCTTCAGATATTGCTTTATTTCTGGCAATCAAAAGTGCTGTAAGATTGGCAACAGAACCTCCTGCCAAAAACATTCCGCCTGCACCCTGCTTGTAGCCAAAAAGCTCACAAAGCCATCTTATTACTTCTCTCTCTAAGTGAGCAGCAGAAGGTCCTACTTCCCATAAAAAGAGAGACTGATTTAATGCAGATATGAGAGCATCTAAGAATATACAGATAGCAGAAGGCTGAGTAATCATATGGCCTATATATCTGGGATGACCAAAGTAGAAGCAGTATTTTAGAACCTTCTCTTTTAATTCATCTAAGAATTTGTCCCAACTTAATGGTTCACTTGGTAGAGGATCTGAAAAGATATGATCAAGTCTTTTGGGTGAGATATAATTGAAAACAGGTCGATATCTTAACTTTGAAAGGTTATCTACAATAAGATCTACAACTTCATAGCCAATTTTTCTTATTTTTTCTGCATTCTTTCCTTCTGGATCAATAAAAAAGTCTTTTATATCCATTACTTAAGCACTATTAATGCATCTACTACCACAGGATTTTCTCCAGAAATAATTATGGGATTTATGTCTAATTCCTTAATTTCTTTGTTTTCAAGTCCTAACTTTCCAACATTTACAATTAGTTCAGCTAACTTATCTAAATTTACAGCAGGCATTCCTCTGACTGAATTTAAGATCTTATTTGCTCTTATCTCTTTCAACATATAAAATGCATCTGCCTTGCTTAAAGGAGCAACTCTAAAAGACACATCTTTTAAGATCTCTGTAAATATACCGCCCAGCCCAAACATAACAGCAACTCCAAACTGCTCATCTCTTATCATACCCACCATAAGCTCTCTTTTTCCATCTACCATCTCTTGCACAAGAACTGCTCCTTTAGGAGTATCCTTTACCTTTTCATATACCTTGTCAAAAGCGGTATAGACTTCATCTTCGTTTTTGATATTTGTTATTATCAATCCTTCTTCTGTCTTATGGATTATTTCTGGAGCACATCCTTTTATTACCAATGGATACCCTATCTGAGCAATTGCGTGTGGAAGCTCATCTCTGCTTTTTATAAGAACTTCTTTTGCAACAGGAATACCATAGTGCCTCAATACTAATTTTGATTCATGCTCAGAAAGGGTTTTTCTCCCTTCTTTTACAGCATCTTCTATTACTTTCATCTTCTTATCCCCGTAGTAAAATCTTTTTGTATTCCCATAAATTTCCCAGTGCTTGCGCTGCCCTTTCAGGACTGGGATAATTAGTAAGTGCCTTATTTTCTTCCAAAAAACTCACCTCCTTATCCCATATACCAGCAGGAGCAGAAATGCAGGTTATAATAGGTTTTCTCTGCTTCCACTCCAAAAGCATCTCTTTTATTCCTTCCACTGCTTTTATGTTTGCTGATGCATACATAATAAGTAAAATCACAGCATCTATGTTTTCATCTCTCATAGCAACATCTATTATTTCTCTTGTAGCAGAAGCATCATACCATGCAGGTCCCATATCAACTGGATTTGTCCTTATTGCCATAGGAGGGAGCAGTTCATTTATTCTTTTTTGAGTCTTTTCTGTAAATGGAGGAAGTTCAAGTCCAACCCTTTCTGCCATATCACTTGCTGCTATACCAGGACCTGCTTGACCAGAAAGCACTGCCACCCTGTTTCCATCAGGAATACTGCTTTGAGATAGTGCCTTTGCTGTATCCATAAGCTCTTCAGCAGTATTTACAACTATAGCACCAGCTTGCCTTAATGCACCAATATATATCTCATATCTTCCAGCCATTGATCCTGTATGGGATTTAGATGCCAAATTGCTGCTTTTTGAACTTCCGGTCTTATACGCAACTACAGGTTTTGATTTATGCATATCTTTTATAGCCCTTATCATAGGCATGGGATTATCTATTCCTTCTATATAAAGAGCAATAACTTTTGTATGTGGATCATCTTTTAAAAATAAGATCATTTCATAAAAGTCCACATTTAACCTGTTGCCTATGCCAACTATCTTGCTATAACCAACATTATGCCTTTGACTTAAGAAACTTAAAAGATGAGACATTCCTCCACTCTGACTTACTAAAGCAATGTCTCCTTTCTTTGTAAGGGAAAACTCTGGAGTAAATGAGGCATTTAGGTTATGCCAAAAATTTATCATTCCAAATGTATTTGGTCCTATTACAGGGATACCATAAGAGTCTGCTTTTTGCTTTAATATCTCTTGATTTTTAGCACCTTCTGGATCTTCTATCTCTCTAAAACCAGCAGTAATAAGAACAACCCCGCCAACATCTTTTTCATGACACTCATCAAAGATCTGAAATACAAATCTTGCAGGAACAGCAATAATAGCAAGATCAATACTGCCACTGTAAGCACTAATAGAAGGATATGCTTTTATTCCCATAATCTCTTTAGCAGAGGGATTTACAGGTATTATCTTACCCTTATATCCACCTGTGGTAAGACTTTTCATTACATGAAATCCAAGTTTATCAAATTTATTAGATGCACCTATCACTGCCACAGACTCTGGATTGAATAGCCTTTTCATGTTTTCAAAAAATTTTTTATTCTTCATCTAAGTCTCCTCCAATACTCTCTAACTTTTGAACCACTCTCTCAAATATCTCCTTTTCTTCATCACACAATACAGAAAGAAATTTGGCATTATTTCTGTGATAAATCTCTAAAAGCTCTTCTCTCAAAGACTCTGCCTTTGGAGTAAGATAAATCCTGATCGCTCTTCTATCTTCGGGATCATTCCTTCTTTCTACAAAACCATCCCTTTCAAGCCGATCTATTATGCCTGTAAGGGTAGCTTTATCTAATGCAACTTTTTTTGCCAGTTTGCTTATAAGGATTCCATTTTCTTCATAAAGCGCAATTAACAAAAAGAACTGAGAAGTGGTAAGTCCGTAGGGCGTTATACTTTCTTTTGTTATTCTATTAAGTTTTCTGGAAACTCTTCCTACTAAAAAGCAGACACAGTCTTTAAATAACATGTTTTTCTTAATATTGTTTGTATACAAACTATGTTTCTACAAATTGTATGCACAAATATAATATGCTGTCAACCTTTTTTATAGCTTGTTCGAAAAATAAAGATAAACCTTGAATTGGAGGAGCTTTTGGGTCACTGTAAGAATAAATAGTGTTTACAGTAGCTTTTACTAAGAAGGAGAAAAGATTTGTTATTGTAACATCATCTGCTGGATCAGCTTATACAACCTAACCAATAAAAAAATTCAGAATAAGCTTAGCTGATTATCATCTACGAATATCCAGAGGTTTAAGGTACAAAATTTCTGATGTGAAGCTGTTTTTGCTTAATAAAGGGCTTATTATTTTTTTATTTTTCTTGATATTTTTTTCTGTAAAAACGAATTATTTTATTATCAGGTACATCTCCTTTTAGCAGTATTGCTATGCTATCTGAATATTCCCTGTATGTGTTTATTTTTTTATCTTCTATCCTTATAAAGGAGGCTCCATTCACTTTAATTCTTTTTCCGATAGCAAATGGGGTATTCAGTGTAAACTCAAGCTCCCATTCAAAAGCTATTTTGTTTCCCTCAGAGATTATGTTTTTTGGTATAAATATATATTCCTTTGCTTCTTGGTGACATCTCATATGAAATTTCTTTATAGCTTCTTTCCCTTTGTATTCTCCATAAAGGGAATCTACATACACAGCATTTTCTGTAAACAGTTTTGAAAATGCTTCTGAATCAGGGACACAAAATTTTTCGCAAAAAAGTTTTGCTATTTCTTTTATGGTTTATTACTTTTGTAATTTTTTGGTATATAGCCATGTAAAGAGATTCTTAGTTTCTGACATAATATAAAATTTATCACAGTAAATAAAGAGGACATCATAAAAATTTTGTCTAATATTTTATCGCACAAAACGGCATTTTTTGGCACTTTTTCGCACACTGGGAAATAGGGGAAGGCGTTTAGTAATAGATCTAACTGATCTAACTACTTTGAACTGATTCTTTGATACACTTCAGGATAAAATCATGAAGAGTCATCTCTTCCTCAAGTGCTCTTTTTTTTGCTTCCATCCAGAGAGAATATGGCATCCTTAAAAGGAATGTCTTTTCTCTCTTTTCTTCTTCCACATTTACACTGGCTTCTTCTATAAAATCATCAATGCTTTTTCCAAATTCTATCCCAGATTTGCCCACTTTTTTACTTCTTGCCACAGATTTCTCACCTCCTCCGATGCTTTGCTTTTTTTGTTCATCTCTGTTACTCCAAGACCTGCTGATATAGCTTCTCTGTATGCAACTCTAAGCCCAAGCGTTGTGGAGAAAAAATCTATCTCTGCATTTTTTAAAGCAGATATTACATCTTTTACAATCTTAGCTCTTGGAATAACCATATTCAGAAGAACCTTTGCTCTTATATCTTTAAACTTTGTTGCTTCTTCAATTATCCTGACTGTTCTTGAAAGACTCCAAAGATCAAACTGTCCTGCCTGTATAGGAACAATAACATAATCTGATGCTGTTATAGCAGATCTGAAGACACTGCTATCTCTTCCGCCTGTGTCTATAATGATCAAATCAAAATTGCTGAAATCCTGAATCTGTCTGTGAAGAGTTTTGCTTGGCTTTATTATTGTCTGAAAACCACCTGTTTTTGTCTCCTGTCTTGTCTCATGAAACATAAATGCACTTCCCTGTATGTCTGCATCTATAAGAAGAACTTTTAGCCCATCATGGAATGCTTCAACTGCAAGATTCACAGCAACAGTCGTTTTCCCCGTTCCTCCTTTTTCTCCTGCAATAGAGATTACTTTCATAGCTTATTTGCTTATTTAAGTAAGCTTAGTTAGATTACTTAAATAAGTAATATAAGTTAATAAAGAATTCAAGTGTTTTTTTACCTAAGAAGGAGACTAAACAAAACGGCATTTTTTGGCATTTTTTGATACATTGAAAGTGTTTTTTTGTCTTCCTAATATTGTGGACTAAGAGATGCTTTATGGAATATATAATTTAAAATACATTCTGCTGTCTGAGGATTTCCCTTATAAAAGAATACAAAAGTATATCTGTTGTTCTTTTTTACTACATAGCCTGCCCTTGTGTTTATACCTCTTAATGTCCCTGTCTTATAGTATATATAAACTTCTTTTCTTAAAAGAGACATATATGGACTGAATTCTCTTAAGATAATCATCATGTCATAACATGATACGAAATTTTTTCTTGAGATTCCTGAACCTTCTACAACAGTTATATCTTTTAATCCAAGTCTTTTTTTTGCATATTTTTTTATCATATTGACACCCTTTTCTAAGGTAGCAGGTGCTCCATAGACCTCAGCTCCCAAGACAAGTGTTATTTGATTTGCTATGAAGTTATTAGAATATTTCAGCATTTTTTTTATTATCTCTTTTAAAGGATACTCTGAATAATAAACATAAATAAGCTTGTCCTCGGGATTAGTAGTGTTAAATCCGACTTTCCCTTTTATATATACTCCATGTATTTTTAGAAAATATTTAAACAGCTCTCCCGCATATGTTTCGGCAACTCTGATTCTATGAGAAATAATATATCTTCCTGTGTCTTTTATATGCATTTTTTTTATTTGATTCTGTGCAAATGGTATCAAAGGGGTTTGATGTTCACCAGATATGAATTTGTCTTTAATTTTTTTTATATATATGGTGTTAAAATTTACACAAAGTGCCCCAACAGGTGCGTCATAGGGATTTAAAGAATTTCCTATTCCTGGAATTTTTATGGGACTAGCAAAAAAGGAATCATCTATGAGAATATTATTTATTATTTTTATTTTATTAGCAATTTTTTCTGCCAATCTATTCCAAACTTCCGAGATAAGAAAGGGGTCTCCATATCCTTTTATTTTAAGATTGTTTTGAGCATCTAAATAAAATTCTGTTTTAAACTTATAATCTTCTCCAAGACGTTTTAAAGCAACAAGACTTGTGAGAAGTTTTAATGTAGAAGCAGGATTAAACTTTTTTTTCGAGTTTTTTTCTATAATAATATTTCCTTGTTGATCTTCTATTAGATAGCTAACTCTGGGTTCAGAAACTTGGTTCCTTTTTACATCTGATCCACTTAAGGCTGAAGTACTGATTGAAAAAATTATTATAAAAATTAAGAATAGCTGACATAGCATAATTAAAATAATAACAAAATTTTTATAGAGAGTCGAGAAGGAGTGAGCCCTCATCTGTAATCACAAAATCCTATGAAATGATGCTAAAGCAAGAACTGATCAGGAAAGATGAAACCTTAACCAATAAAAAATCCAGAATAAGCAAAGATTAAGAAATTAGCTGATTATCATCTACGAGTATTCAGAGAGAGTGTTTACACTTAGATAGATATATAATAAAATTTCTACAAAAAAACCCAAATGGGAGGGGTTATGATTAAGTGTAAACATTGTGGATCAACGCAGATAGTTAAAAACGGCTTTGTTCGCAAAA
>JAMOPX010000202.1 GCA_027064285.1 Desulfobacterales bacterium
AAGCTTCTTTTTATTAAACTTTGCAATCCAGTTAAGTATAAGCTTATAGATTTTCTTTACAAAGTATCTCCTGAGTCCCTCATAGGGATAAGGAGTAGTAGTTCGCTTTTAAGCAGGGTTGATTCTTTTGATTACCAGATATGTAATAATTTAACTATATTTTGATACATCTGGTAGTCAGAATGAATACCTCATAATGCAGGCAGATACCAACAACAGAATAGATTTGATAGAGCATGTGAAAGAGCTGTTTGATGAGATAAAAGATGCTTGGGTGCAGATATCTAAGAAAGGTATAAAAGATGAATGAAGACCAGTTCTTGGATCTGAAAATAGAGAAATTGAAGAAGCTTTTAAAATTAGATGATCTTTTAATAGAAGCTATGGAGAAAGAAGATATGGATTCAATAGCTTCTTTTATGGAAGAAAAATTTATGGTCATAAATGAAATAAAGGCTATAGATAAGAAACTAAAAGAGAAGAAAAGAGAAAAAGTTTTCGCTGAACAATCTGAACAAAGAGAGCAAAAGTTCCGATATATAAAACAAGTCTTAAATAGACTCAAAAATAAAGAGGAGAGGCTTTTATATATGGCTTGTGAAAAGATGGAACACTTAGAAAAAGAATTAAAACAAATAAATGAGGCTTTAAAAATAAAAAAAAGTATAAAAAAAGATGAAAGAAAAAAAGTGTTTTTGAAAGGGTAGGATAATGACAAACTCTGTCCACGTAGTAAAAAACATAGCTCGAATATATGAAAATAGGCTTTTAAAAAATGAGCATCAAAAGCCCAGTAAAAGCTCTTCGGGGAAGAAATATATTGATGAAGTTGACATTTCTATAGAGGGAAAAAAGAAGCAAATCTTGGAAAATATTGTTTTGGAAGCTATAGATGAATTACCAACCAAAACCTTTGAGAAGTAGTGAGGATGATGACACATATGAGAAGAAAGAAGATCTTCTCTCTGCTTTAACCTCGGTCGTTAGATTTTCCATAAACAAAAAGGATGATATACAGGAATTTTTTAAAGAAGTGGTTAATCAAATCTATCGAGTTGTATCTGCAGATAGGGTTTCTTTAAGTTTAAAAGGTAGAATGGAATGCAATGATGTTTCCAGTAAAAAGAGACCAAAAGTAGTTTATGTTCCTATAAATATAAAAGAAAATGATATGGACATATGCATAGGGCATATCAAATTAGAGAAAGGTAGAGATCAGAATATAGAGCCTGAAGAGATTAATTTTTTAGAAACAATGGCTTATTTAACAGGACTTAAGTTTCAAAATAGTATATTGGAACTAGTAGTGTATGAAGGATTGGTCCAGACCTTAAAAGTACTTGTAAATACAGTGGAGGCAAAAGATGTTTATACAAAATTTCACTCCCATAGGGTTGCTCAATATTCTCTTGGAATAGCTAAGATTATGGATTTGCCAAAAGAAGAGAAGGATATAATCAAGATAGGAGGAATACTACATGATATAGGTAAAATAGCAATACCTGAAAATATTTTGCTTAAAGAAGGGAAACTTACAGAAGAGGAATTTAATGTAATAAAAATGCACACCACTTTTGGGAATGAGATCCTTAAGCCTTTAAGATTCTTTCATCAAGAGAGAATGATTGTATTATATCATCACGAAAGATGGGATGGAAGTGGTTATCCAGAAGGGTTAAAAGGGGAAAATATTCCTCTTCCTGCAAGGATTTTGGCAGTTGCTGATTCTTTTGATGCTATGACCTCTGACAGGATATATCGAAAAGCAAGATCTTTTGAAGATGCTCTAAAGGAGATAAAGGATTTAGCAGGAATAAAATATGATCCTTATGTGGTAAATGCATTTGACTTTTTCTTAAAAAGAGAATATCTAAAATAATTAGAAATAAAAACAAAAGAAAAATCACAGTAAAGATAAATTATAATATTCCTATAGAATGCGAGGCTGTGCCGTCTAATTGGTCTTTATCGAAATAGCAAAAGTGAAGCGGGGAAGTTTGTGCGAAGGTTAGAGGAAGAAATGGCCTCTCTCTTCACCTTTCTTACTGAAGATGAAGTAGAACCTACTAACAACCTGGCTGAACGAACAATTCGTTTTGGAGTTTTGTGGAGGAAAAGAAGCCAGGGCACTCAAAGCGATAAAGGGTGCCGTTGGGTGGAGCGAATTTTATCTCTACGACAGACCTGTAAGCTACAATGTAAATCTACTTTTAATGTTCTTGTAGATGCGTTCTCTGCTTATTTTAAGGGTCAAAAACCTGACCTTGAATGGTTAACAAAACCAGCAGCATATAGTACCCTGTGATCGCTTACCTTTTTTTGCCTTTATATCGCAAAATGTAATATTTTTGATATATATTATCAAGTATAGTTAAAAATCAATAACTATATATCAATGTTGCTAATAAGCTCATTTTTTGTTCCATGAAATACCAAAGAGCCGTTTTCAATAATATAAGCCCTATCTATTAAAGGCAAAACAGGCATTGCAAACTGTTCCGCAATAAGTATGCTTGTGCCACTGTCTTTTATTTTACTCAGAGCATCCAGAAGTTTGCTGTAAAAGACTGGAGAAAGTCCAAATAAAGGTTCATCTAAAAGTAAAAGTCTTGGATTTGGCATAAGTGCCATAGATATAGAAAGCATCTGTTGCTCTCCTCCACTTAAAAGACCCGCTTTTTCATTGCGCAGATCTTTGAGGCGTGGAAATATTGAATATACAAAAGCTATTCTTTTGCTTAACTCATTTCTTTTTAAGATAAACCCGGCTATTTTCAGGTTCTCCTCTACGCTACTTTCAGGAAAAACAGAGTGCCTTTCTCTGCACAGAACAATTCCCATTCTTGCTCTTTTGTAGGGCCAAAGTTTTGTAATGTCTCTTTGGGCAAAATATACCTTTCCAAATATCGTAATCCTTTGCCCTCCCCTTCTTTTCTCATTTTTTTGAATGTCTAAAATAAGGCCAGAAATGACATTAAGAATAGTGCTTTTTCCAGAGGAGTTGGGGCCAAAAAGCCCCACTACCTCTGTCTCTCCAACTGAAATACTTATTTCATTTACAGCAATTGCATTCTCAAAAAATACTATTATTTCTTTTGCTTCAAGTATCATTTATGTTTGCCTAAATGCTTGTGGCCGCGCATATATCTTTTGTGCCTCATAACCTTTTTTTTCATAAGCTTTCTCAAAAGCTTAAATCTCTCTAATCCGAGTATTTTTCTTACTCCAAGCATATAAAGAAATCTCTCTTTCATAAACTCGCTTTTTGCCTTTTGAAGCTGATCAAATTGAGCTATCACCGCATTTTCATCTATCTTTTCAGATTCAAACATTTCCCTTAGCTTGAGATCTGCCTTTTCTATCTGCGCTTTCAGATCTATAAGCTTGCTTTTTGTATCAACAAGTAACTTATTGAGTGCCTCTTTCTCTTCTTCAGTGAGCTTTAACTCAGAGGAAATAGTAGGACTCTCCCACCATTTCTTTAAGGGAATCATGAAAAAATTCCACTTCACTGGTTTTGCATAGGCAGAAGCAAAAACCCCAAAAATGAATAACACACTAACAAAACAGGCCAATCTTTTCATTTCATCACCTCCTAAAATTTATTTTAGCCTTTCCAATATAGGCTGATCTGACTGTTTGATCCTGCATAACTTCCTCAGGTGTGCTATCAGCTATTTTTCTGCCAAAGTTTAAAACAATTACTCTATGGGCAATTTGAAAAAGCTCTTTTATCCTGTGCTCTACCATGATGATGGTTAATCCCTGATCATTTAATCTTTTTATAACAGGTATAATAGATGCAACTTCTGGTTTGGACATACCTGAAAGAATCTCATCCAGAATAAGTAAGTCAGGATTAAGTGCTATACACCTCGCAAGCTCCACCCTTCTTAGATATCCATGAGGAATCTCTGAGGTCTCTTTATAAAGGATACGAGAATCCCTTTCAAAACCCAGCTCTTCTAAAAGATCTATTGCCACCTCGTCTCTTCTTCCGAACGATCCTCCTTTAAGTCTCTTTACTCTATCAGAACAAAGAGAGATAACCACATTTTTATACACAGGAATCTTGTAAAAAGGTCTTATAAACTGAAAAGATCTGACCAAACCTATATTGGCAATTTTATAAGGACTAAGTCCTGTTATATCTGTACCTTTGTACAGCACCTTTCCCTTATCAGGCTTTAAAAAACCAGTGATTATATTTATAAGCGTACTTTTTCCAGACCCATTAGGGCCAATTATTCCTAAGAGTTCTCCTTTTTTTAGATTCAGAGACAAGGAATCCACAGCTTTTATTCCTCCGAATGACTTGCTCAGATCTCTTACTTCTAAAATTATATCTCTTTCCATCTCTCGATCTGGTGGTACTTCCTGCTTATATACGAAAATATTCCCTCAGGAACAAGCAATATAAACATGATCAACAAGACAGAATAAATAACGATCCTGAGTGTTCCAAATCCTCTAAGCATCTCTGAAAGAGGACACACAACAAATGCGCCTATTAATGAACCACTAAAGCCGTCTATTCCTCCCAGTATTGAACAGGCAAGAGGAATAATAGAATAATCCAAGGAAAATGCAGAAATTCCTACAAATTGATAGTAATGACACATACATGCTCCTGAAAAACATCCTAATGCTGAAGAGAGAAAGATTACAAAGAACTTTATTTTATAGATGTTTATTCCTGAGGACATTAGAGAAAACTCGTTGTCCTTTATTCCTATTATAAGCAGGCCAAAATCAGTGGACATAAGCCTTCTCAAGCAAAAGAAAGCCCCTATTAGCACCAAAGCTGGGAAATACATTTCTACATAATAATTACCAATAGGAGAAATTCCACTTATCCCGCTTGTTCCTCCAAAGATTTCAGTAGCTTCGATTACCTTAGAAAAAAACATGGGTATGCAAAGGGTTATCATAGCAAAGTATATTCCTTTGATCTTGGATGCAGGAAACAGTATTAATGTACAAATGAGTGCGCCAAAGCCAGATGCAAGCAATATAGAAAAAGGAACAGGAATGTGAAAATTGATATTAAATATACCTGAAATATATGCACCAGTTCCAAAAACAAATGCCTGTCCTAAGGAGACAAGTCCCACATATGAAAGAAGCTCCCAGCTTATAGCAAGAATTGCTATAAGACAGGTAATATAAAACACTCTTTCCCAGTAATATCCCAAGATAGCTTTTAGAAGAGGAAAAATAAATATAAAAAGGATAAGACAAAGCTTAGGAGCAATTACATAGGAAATCTCTTTTAAAGAAAGCAAGGTATATATATCATTACACCTTGCCTTTATGGCTCTGTCTATACGCTCCTTTCTTTTCGCTATATTCACTGTATTCAGTGTATTCAGTGTATTCACTATATTCTCTCCTCTATCTCTTTAAATCTGCCCAATATACCTGAAGGTTTTATCATAAGAACAGCTATTATAGAGAAAAGATAGATAACCATCATCCACTTAGAAGAAAGAAAAATAGTTGTGGCAGTCTGTATATATCCAAATATTAAGCTTGCCAAAAGAAGCCCTGTACTGCTTCCAAGCCCACCAACTACGGTAACTGCAATAGCTACCAGAAGCACATCATATCCAGAGTCCATAGATATAATACCAAGAGGAAGTATAAGATTTGCAGAAAGAGCGCATATGCCAGCACCCAACATCACAGAAACAGAGGATAAAAGCTCTGTATTTATACCAAAACAAAGGGCTGTCTGCTCATTCTGAGATAATCCTCTAAGTGCAAGCCCTATTTTTGTGTAGTGGGAAAAGAGATACAAGGCAACAAGTAAAAGAAACGCAGAAAAGAATATAATCACCCTTTGAAGATCCACAGGGACATTTCCAATAAAAATAGATCCCTTGAGAATAGGCGAAACATTAAATTCATAGGTAACAAAGCCCTTCCACCTTAAAAATTCTATTATTGCCACTCCTAATGAAAAAGTAATAATGACCTCAGAAAGAGGCATTCCTTTTATTCGGTATATTACTAACCAATAGATAAAAAAACCTCCAAGAGAGGTAATCAGTATAGATATAACAATAGATATGGCCAAGGAAAAGCCGTAATTTAGAAAAAGCCAGGTGATGATCCCAGAAAGTATGTAAAGTGCGCCATAAGAAAAATTGGCTATTCCAGAGATACTAAAAGTAAGGCCAAATCCAATTGTCTGCAGAAGAATAATTGCACTGTTTATAAGGCCATATATAAGTAATAAAGACCACATAAGAAACCTAAATCATAAAAGCCAAAGAGGAGCGTATTGTCAAGGATAATTTGAGGCATGTTTGAAAAAACTTTTCGGGCACTTGGGCACTTGTCAAGAAAATTGTGTCTCATTTAAAGGAAATATGTTTCGAATATCCTCAGAAGTTTTCTTCAGTTCTGAAATAGTCGAACACAACAGTATACAGGGTCGATCTTATAGAAA
>JAMOPX010000203.1 GCA_027064285.1 Desulfobacterales bacterium
ATAAAAGATATCTACACTAAAAAAAATAATAAAGAAAAGGCCTATTAAATTAAAAACAACATTCCCAAATCTTCTCATAAGAATCTAATTCTTGGCTCTTTTATGCTTCTATAGAAAAAACACTTTTTATTGAGCAGGAACATATGTTTCTACCTGCAGGATAACCCGCAAAGATGTCTCATTACCTGTTGTATGTCGTTGAATCTTTATTCGAGAAATGTTTATCAGCTCATCTGAACACTCCACCTTATATAAAAACCTTACAAGCTGGTCAACACTAAGTCCATTTAGTTGGATCTCCATTCCCACAAGCTTAAATGATAATCCTGACTGCTCAGTTAAGGAAAGAGGTTTCATATACTGGATCTTATCATGAATACCTATTTCTCTTGAGATTCCTTCCAAAAAAGAAAGAAGTGTAAAACCTTTTTGCCTCTTTGCTATAATTTTTTTTATTCTGCTTTTATCTTTTTGAAACTTCTCCCATTCAGCACTCAGCTTTATCATCTGATCTAATTCCTGCTGAGCTTTTAAGATTCGCTTCTTAAGCATGCTTTGTTTTAAAAAAGCAGGCCTTATTATAAGCAAATAATACAATAGCAAAAACACCAGAACTGCTCCTGATAAGATAAGTCCCTTTTCTTTATTAGAAATTATCATTTCATTTCATTTCTTTTCTCAACTGAATTGTAAAATCAAATCTTATGCCTTTTTCTCTTTTATTTGTCTTTGCATTTACCAGTTTTATTGTTTTAAAAATGTTGTTTCTTTTCAATGACTTTTCAAGCTCATCAACCGCCTCAAATGATGATGCATAGCCTTCAAGTTCGACTTTATTGCCATCAATCAAAAGATTTTCCACTTTAATATTAAGAGAGCTTGGAATTGACATACTTAAATTTTTGAGAACATCCAAGCAATATGGCTTACTTGTAATATTGTTTATCCATTGATACTTAGACATCTCTTCACTCATCTTCTGTTCCATCTGAAACAGCTCTTTACCTTTTATAATAGTTCTAACTTCAGGAAAAGTGCGTCTAAATATAAGCTGTATCTCTTTTCTCAAATTATTATACAATTGCTCTTGAGCACTAACTCTATAGTGCAGGTCAACTCCAATGAGAGCCAAAATTAGCAGTGCATATATACCTATAGTAAGAATCTGTTTTGTGTTTATATTTTCTTTTTTATATAAAAATTCTTCTTTTCTCAGATTAAGTAATTTCTTTCCATAGTAAAGTGGACAGATTGCCAGCCCAAGTGCAACACTTAATCTTGTTTGCTTATCTGTTTGTATATCTTTTTCAGATGATATGGTATCAAATGGTCTCCATTCGGAAACTTCTATATTTAATTCCTTCTCAAGCTCAGATTTAAGTTCTTCTTGATCAGAAAGGTATCCTGTTAGCAGGACTTTTTTAATATGAGACTCATTTTTTTTTAGCTTATAAAGCTTAAAAGTATCTATAATATCTTGGATATCGTGTATCCTTCCTGGAAGCACACGAATAAAATCAACCTCATATTTATTTATTATTACAGATGTATGCTCGCTGGTAAAATATATTATTGCTACTGGTCCGTCTATTTTTTGAGAAGCTATCGAATTTGTATAAAGATATAAAAATATAAGAGCAACAATATCTATACTGATTATGTGTGGTTCAAATCCTATTTCTGAAAATAGGCTAATATGTTGAGCCAATATATCTTTTGGAACACCTGCTACTAAAAGTGGGGATGTGCCATTTAATGATAAAAAATCCACAATCAAATCCTCTACTGGAACAGGAACATAGGGCTCTAATTGGTATTTAATAACTTTTTGTATTTTTTTTATGTTTTCAAAAGGAAAAGACAGTTCCCTAATAAAGCAACAGGATGATGATATACAACTAACAACCATTTCATGGTTTATTCCATGCCTTTGAAAGATACTGCTTATCTGATCTGATAGCTGATCAGTCTTTTTTATCTCTTCAGAAGCTATTTGTTTAAGCTTTATTGTCTTTCCCAGATTTAATATGTTAACAATATTGATATATTTTCCACTTATATCAATTCCAATAATAGATTTAGGCGCCCATATATTTTTCCAAAAATCATTTATACTCATGATATCTTCCAGTAAACTAATTTATAGCCTTTTTTTTCTCTCTTAAGAACTGCTTTTATATAGCAAACAGCATCTCCGTATTTTCCTTGTGCTTCTATTGAGAATGCTGAACTTCGCACTGTAATCCACTTTTTTATATTATCATATACATCTGAATCTACTCCTGGTACTTTCATAAGATCATTTATTGATTGAAAATCCTCTTCTTTCCTATATTCAACAATCGCCTTAGCTAAGTCATCATCTATCTTTGGACTCAAACTCTGAATCACTTCTTTTGGAGCTGTATTAATATTGACTTTGCCATTAGAGTATATAGTTATAAAGCCTAAAAGGCTTCTTTTTCTTCTTTTTAAGATCTGTTCAACTCTGTTCATCCCCTTAACCAGAAAAATTTGGCCAATACTTTCAAATGGGCTATTAGCACAATGATAAGGATATTTAAGTTCCATATAATATGAATTCTCAGCACCTTTTAATCTGGGAATATCATCTTTATCCAACCAATCTAAAAGAGGAGAAAGAAAATCCTCTTTTATATCTAAGATATTAAATAACCTTTTTAACTGATTTTCTCTTTGCTGATTGAGCTTACCATCTTTGTTAACTAAGTAATTGACATTTAATTTACTGTTTTCATCTATAATCCTACACCTTACAGAACCATCATTAGCAATTTCATCTAAGAGATGGAATTTATTTAATATAGCCCAATCTTCCTTAAAGGAGTCCACTTTTCTTTTGTCTTTGTCCAGCAAAGAGATTGCTGACTGAACAGCAGAGTAAGCAAGTTGGTAAGCAAGATAACTATCTTTTGAATAACCCACAAGACTTATCTCTACTGCTGACTCCCATGAAAAGCTCATTATCAGTGCTATTAGGGAAAAGACTATTAGGATAACAATAACAAAAATAAATCCTTTTTCATCTTTCATCTTTCAGAGAAATATGCCTCATCTTGTAATTAATGGAGACAGTTCAGGATGAACAGAAGTGATGAAGACATGTTTACCGCCATTTTTATCACTCAGAATCAGCTTTATTTTTATAAGAGAAGGAAGCTCATTTTTATGAGCTCCTTTCAGGCTATTCCAGTATTTAAACCTATCTCCCTGTTTATCAATAAACTCTAAGTCAAGTCCTTTTACCATATATGCAAGCTCATCTATCCTTCCTCCATGACGAAGGTCACTGTCCACAATTCCACTGTCCCGTCTGTAAAGGATAAACAGATTTGTATCAGGGTCTTTTTTTAAAAAATATCCTATCTCGCATAAATCTGTTGTAAGATTATCTTGTTTTGAATAGATATGAGTAAGAGCAGTAAAATCTATTCTATCTACTGGGATGTCTTCTATTTCTCTGTGTTCTGCAATCATACCAAATGCACTCTTTTTTGAAGCTTCACTGCCTATGTAAGCGCATTCCAGATCCTTTCTCATACGGTCAAGCACTATCCTTGCTGTTTGATAGATGTGGGAATCTTGCTGAGTTATTTGTATCCCTTTTACATTTGATATATATGCTCCATACAGAGCTCCTATGATAATACTGATTATACTGATTGCTATCAAAACCTCTATGAGTGTGAATCCATTGAGGGTCTTCGATACAGCCATATTGTAACAAAAAAGCTCTTTTTTAGAGTCTGATCCTCAATAAGTAGTTTGACTTTATAAAGTCCATCTTCCTCTGATATCTTTTCTATTTGCTCTGTATAAGTATAATCAGGAAAATCATCACCAAAATCTCCTGATAAATCTCCTTCACCAAGCACAGAAGAACTTTTAATCACTGCCATCCTTGCACAAGCAAGCTGCTCTGCAATAGTAAGGAAACGTGCTTCTGAACACATATCAAGACTGTATCTCTCTAATTTGAATATACCCATAAGAACAAGGCTAACAAAAATTAAGGATACCAATACCTCAACAAGGGTAAAACCAGTCTTATCCCATCCTCTCCTCAATATAGCCTTCATAAATTCTGACCTCTCCTGTGAGGGGAAGTATCTTGAGAGTATAGGTTTCAGCATCTTGATTTCTTAAATGTATTATAGCTCTATCAACACATCCATCTGGATAAAACCTTATAAGAGCTTCTCCTTGCTGTATTTTTTTGCTTGAAACTATTATATCTTGAAATATCACATTTCTTGGAAGTTTGAGCTTATCTGATAGATCTTTTTCTTCAGTAAGTTCTATAGAAAAATTGTCCTTCTTAGGTGGAATAACATAGAATTTATTTTGCCCTGCGCTTATAGCCAGTATGTATGGCTTATGAGAGATAGCAGCTTTTGCCCTTGTATTTTTTATTTCAGCAGTAATTATCCTGCTTGCTAAACCCAGATCTCCTTCTGAAAAAGCTCTGTTTATGTGGATGGATATGAGGGAGGAGAAAAGTCCTATTATCAGAAGAACAACTAATAATTCTATAAGGGTAAAACCATATATTCTATTCTTCTTCGTTGAGGTTCCAGTTACCAATGTCTGCATTTTCTCCTTCACCACCTTCTTCGCCATCTGCACCATATGTCCATATATCAAAGGAGTCCTTATTATGAATCCCTGGACACATATAATAATAGTCTCTTCCCCATGGATCTTTTGGAACCACACCTTTTTCTAAATACCCACCTTTTCTCCAATGCTTAGGAATTCTGCCAATAGTTGGTTTTTCAATCAAGGCTTTAAGACCCTGTTCTGTAGAAGGATAAAAGCCATTATCCAGCTTAAATAGCTTTAAGGCATTTTCTAAGGTTCTTATATCAAGCTTTGCTTTCATTCTCCTTGCTTCACCAGGTCTGTTCATGACATTTATTGCCACTAAGCTGGCAAGAATACCGAGGATGGTAATTACAATAAGAATTTCAATCAGTGTAAATCCAGTATTTTTCTTTATCATCTTTTTTCTCCCTTTCTTTTTTAGAAAAGATTAGTGGATTGCTCCTGTCATCTGGAATATTGGAATCAAAACAGACATCACTATGTAACCCACAACCAAACCCATAATCAGAATAACAGCGGGTTCAAGAATAGAGGTCAGAGAATCCATTGCAGACTCTAAGAAATTTTCATATATTTCTGCTGTCTTTGCAAGCATTTCCTCTAAACTTCCACTTATCTCTCCAGCCCTTATAAGCTGAATCATAAGGGCTGGAAAATCCCAGCTCTTTTTTATAGCAACTGCCATACTCTGTCCTTCATTGATATATTTTATAGCATTTTCTATAGCCTCTTCCAGAACTATATTTCCCATTGAAAATCTGGCTATCTCTAATGCATCTACTAATTTAATGCCACTTTTCAGAAGAATAGACAATGTTCTGGTAAATCTGGCTAATACTGTTTTTAAATAAATAGGTCCTATTACAGGCATTTTTAATTTAATCTTATCCCATATTCTTCTACCCTTCTCAGACCTAATCCACAATGAAATACCTGCAATAACACCAATTAATGTCATACACACTAACCACCAAAATCTTTTCATAAAAAGTGAAAAACTTATAAGCAGTTTTGTTGACTGTGGAAGCGCTATCTTCATGCCTTCAAAGATACCTATAATCTTAGGCATTACAAAGCTAACAAGGAAAATAACAATAATAGTGCTTATCATTATCAGAAATATAGGATATGTAAGAGCAGACTCTATCTTTTTAGATAGTTTAAGTCTTGCCTCTGAGAAATCTGCAAGACGGGTTAAAATGATATCTAAGGTTCCACTTGTCTCTCCTGCCTTTACCATATTTACATAGATCTCACTAAAGACCTTAGGATGAGAAGACATGGCCTGAGAAAGAGAAACTCCTTCTGTAACCTTTTCTTTTATCTGTGTAAATATAGTCCTTAATCTGGCATGCTCTGTTTGTTCAATAACTGCATCTAAGCACTCAACAAGGGGAAGACCTGATGAAACAAGTGCAGCAAGTTGTCTTAATGCAACTGTTACCTGAGTAGGATCAATACTGCGAAATTGTATAAGATACAAAAGTTTGTCAAAAAAGCTCTTTCTTGAACCTTGATCTTCTGCAACTTCTTTTACTTCTATAGGAAATATTGACTGCTGTCTTAGCTTTTCTCTTGCAGATGATAATCCATCTGCAGTTATTATGCCTTTTATCTGTTTGCCTTTACTATTAATAGCCTTGTATTGGAAAACCGGCATCCTGAATTATTCTTGAGTTACTCTTAGGACTTCATCAAGAGTGGTAATTCCTTTTTTTACCTTGGATAGGCCATCTTCAAAAAGAGT
>JAMOPX010000204.1 GCA_027064285.1 Desulfobacterales bacterium
TGTAAAAGGAATTATTAAATAAATTTCCGAAATAGGTTAATAATACAGGACGAAAGCCAAACTGTTCATGACCATTAGTCTTTGGTATCTACACAAGATATATTTCCATTTTTAATTCTCTCTTCAAAACTTAAGAAATCAATATCAGAGATTTCATCCCACATTTCAAATTCTTTTTGAAGTTTTAAAAATTCTTTATATAAAATTTCTTCTTCTGTTTTATTTAGTTGTAAAGCAATTTCATTAAGCTCTTTTTGTATTTCCGCTGAAAGTATCATTTTTAATCACCTCATCTCTAATAAATTCATTATTATTTTATCATAATTTTTTTATTTATCTAACGACCAAACTCAGCGGGGTGGTATTAGAAAAATTGTGTATAAAGGGGTAATAAAAATTATTTTTCTAATACCACCCTGGCCCCCGGGGAAGTGACGCCCGTGGAGAGGGCACTGACCGCCGGAACTACCTTTGGGCAGGTCTACGAGTCATCCCTCGTTGAAGCGGGAATCCCACGGCTTTAGTCGTGGGAGGGTCAAAAAATTCTATACTTTGAAGAATATATATGGCAAATATATCAGAAAGGTTAAGAGGTATGAAGTTTTTATTAGATTCAATGCTTGGGAGATTAGCAAAGTGGCTTAGAATAATGGGATATGATACTTATTATCAATCTAAGTATAAATTGGATGAATTATATGAATTAAGTCAAGATAGGATTTTTATTACCAAAAATAAAGCACTGTCAGCAAAATTAAAAGGAATATTACTTATCTCAAATAATATAGAAGGACAATTAAAAGAATTAAAACAAAAACTTGATCTTACCCAAAAATCAGATATATGGTTTAGCAGGTGTATAATATGTAATACCAAACTAAGAAAGGCAAATCCACACTGGGCTCAAGAATCTGTGCCTGAATATGTGTACATAGAAAATAAAAACCAGATCAAATTCTGTCCGGTTTGCAAAAAGTTTTACTGGCCCGGGACACACCGCCAAAATATGATAAGAAAATTAAAAGACCTGGACTTTTGACTATCTTGCAATCATAGCTCTCATCATATCTGAGGCATTTTCTGCGTGATCTGCTATACTTCCTATATATTCGGTTAATCTTATAAGATAAAATACCAAAAATGCATCACTTATGCCTTTAAATATCTTTTGCTTAATTTCCTTTTCTACAAAATCTGCTTCTCTTTCTCCCTGTCTTATATCTCTGCATATGGCTTTTACTTTGTTCCTATCATCATCAAAATGAGTTTTGAAATATATTCTTGCCTCATTTACTAAGGGAGAAAGCAAATTAACTGGCTTTATTACCAGATCTATAAGATGTAGAAAATTTTCTTTCAGGTCTTCGGTAATACTACCTTTTTTAAAAGAGAGCCAAAAAAGAGTTTCTTCTATCTCATCCATAACTTTGTCTTGTTCTCTTATATATTGAAAAAGTTGAAATTTATCTACAGGCATTAATATTCCTCTTGGAAGATGATTTCTTATATTCCTTTTTATACCATCTGCTTCACTTTCAAGTTTGGCTACATCATCTGTTATTGCTTCAAATTCTTTGTAGTTCTCTTGCATGTGAAGTTCTGCTGCTTTTTTAAATAATACAGCACATTCTTTCACTTTATCTGCATGTTTCTGCAAATTTTCAAAAGGAGACTTAAAAAATAAAGAACTTAAAAGCCATCTCATATTTTGCTCCTATTTTTTCTTATAAAATCAAATAAATTGAAATTTTATATAAAAGCATAGCTAATAATAAAGTAAAAGGCAAGGTTACCAGCCATGATATACAGATATTTTTCAGAATTCTAAGATCAAGCGTTCCAGCACCTCTGGCAATTCCTATACCTACCACAGAACCAACAATGACATGAGTTGTAGATATAGGAAGTCCTAGGCGAGAACAAACCAGTATTGTAGTTGCAGCACCAAATTCTGCACAAAAACCGCGAACAGGATTTATCTCTGTAATATTCTCTCCTACAGTTTTTATTACATTGGCACCAAATGCCATAAGACCACCACCCACAGCAATTCCACCTACTAAAAGCATCCATAAGGGCACATGCACACGCAAGGCAACACTTTTGCTCTTTATAGCAGAAAATATAGCTGCCCAAGGTCCTACTGCATTTGCTACATCATTGGCACCATGAGCAAAAGCTACATAGCAGGCAGTAAGTAATTGAAGCTGAGCAAACAGACTTTCTACAAGAGAATATCCTTTTTTTTCATCAGCAGATATATGCCTTTCCACCTGCCATTTTATATAGTATCTACCCAATAAGCTAAACAATCCTGCTACAGGTATAGAAATAAACAGTGCATTTATAAAACTTAAATTCAAATGCAAATTCTTAAGTCCTTTAAAGATGAGTGAAAGAATAAGCACTACAAAGACTAAAAATATAAGAAATGGTGAATAAGTTAAGGAAGCTTTATATGGATCTTTTGCCCGCAAGATTTTTCTTTCTACAAAGACATATATTCCACCTCCAATAACTGCACCTGCAACAGGAGAAGTAATCCAGCTCAATACTATGGGGATAACCTTTCCCCAGCATATATTGGATATTCCGATACTTAATATTCCAAAACCAATAACTGCTCCCACAATAGAATGGGTTGTAGAAACAGGGAGTCCAAGATAGGTAGCTATATTAACCCATATCCCAGCAGCCAAAAGGGAAGCAAACATACCGATTATAAATTTATTGGGTTCAGCCGAAAGAAGCTGAGGATTTATAATACCTTTACTTATAGTATTTGTTACATGACCACCTGCCAAAACTGCCCCTAAGGCATTAGCAATCATTGAAATGATCACTGCTTGTCTTATTGTTATTGCTCGTGAGCCCACAGATGTGCCCATGGCATTGGCAAGGTCATTAGCACCTATATTAGCTGCCATATAGAAACCAATTAAACTCGCAAATACCAATATTGTTATTTCTACCAACATGGCTCTTGCTTTCTTAAAAAAAAAGGCCCTTTTAAAGGGCCTCTTTTTTATTTATATCTCATGATAAGGATTTTTCATTAGCCTATCTTAAGTATAAGAGCTGCACCAGTATCTCCAGCAGCACATCCTGTATAGAGCATATAACCACCACCTTTTAAAACTGCTTCTTCTATACCTTCAATGACCAATCTTCCAGCAGTAGGACCTTGTGGATGTCCATATATTAAAGATGTTCCATAATTGTTTACCCTGTCTAAGGGAATATTAAATTGTTTGCTGAAATAAAGAGCATTTGCAGTAAATGGTTCGTGAGCCTTTATAACAGCGATATCGTCAATCTTTAAACCTGCATTTTCTAATGCCATCTGAGCTGCTGGCACAGGAGCTTTTGCCATCATCGCCTTTCCAACCCTTGCAAAACCATAAGAAATTACTTGAATCTTGATGTTTGGATCTGCACTTAGTTCTTTTGCTTTCTCTTCTGTGGTTACTACAACCGCACAATTTCCATCAGCAGGAAATGTCTGTGCTGCAAAAGTGATTGTTCCACCGGGAATGGTAAGTCTTGCTTTGGCAAGGCCTTCCTTAGTACTTGGAATTACTCCTTCATCTGCTTCCACTGTCTTTGTTTCTTTTTTACTTATTTTTCCTATTACAGGGAACATATATCTCTTCTGAAATTCTCTATCATTTTCCAAAGCACTCTTATACTGCTCATACCTTAAAAGTGCTACCTCATCTGATTGTTCTCTTGTAAACCCCTGTTCTTTCATAACATTTTCTGCTGTCTGAATCATTGCAAGCCCAGCCCATGGATCTCTGTTAAAATTATCCATCATCCAATTTTCTGAGATAACCTCGCCTCCTGGTCCAAGGGGATTAGGCCATACAATATGAGGACCATTAGAACACCTATCTGTCATAAGACAATAAGGAATTTTAAATACCTCTGTTTCTACTCCCATAGCAGCGGACCAGATACATGTAACAGAAGTGGTACATGCTTGACTTATGGTCATGCCAGGAATCCCTTCCGCACCCATAAGTGCGGCAGCCCATGTGGACCCATAAAACCACTGTTTCTGTCCTATGGTGATGCCCAAGAATAAATAATCAAACATCTTTGGATCCCATCCCTTAGATTCGAGCCATCTTTTAGAAGTAGTTGCTCCAAGTACTATTGAATGTTCATTTTGAAGACTGCCCTGCCATCTACAAAAAGGTGTGGAATAGTAACCTTTGTATGGAATAAATGCCTTGCTAAGTCTCATATTCTCTCTCCTCCCTTTATTTAATTGTGGCAAAACTATAAACAAGTGCAGAAAAGATTGTCAAGATAAAAATATAATCTTACTTTATAGCTCAACTAAATCATCAGACAAAAGATATCCAATGGTCTTCCTGTATCTCATACAATTCTGGTCATTATTCTTGTGATCTATAAATCTTATTTTCTGTATGTTTCTATAAGCCTTGTCCCTTGCTCCTTCCAATGTGTTATCTCCTGCAACAATATGAAGAACTCTTCCTCCATATGTTACAAGCCCTTTTTCAGGATCTTCATCTACTCCTGCAAAATATATTGCTATACCTGGCTCGATTTCGTCTAAGCCCACGATTTTATGCCCCTTTCCATATCTACCAGGATACCCCTTATTCCATCCTCTTGCAGCCTTTGATCTGCCTTCCATTGCTACCACATCGACATAGTACTGGTTATTCCAGACCTGTTTTATCTGATCTAATTTCCCTTCCCAGACAGCCATACCTATCTCAAACAGATCAGTACTTAATTTTCTTGCAATAACAAGCCATTCTGGATCTCCATGCCTTACATTTATCTCAAATACATCCAGATTATTATATGGATCCAGATTCAGACCAAAATAAAGCACTCCTTTGTACTTCCACCCCAATTTGTTATAGATAGCATCTACAGTAGGATTTACAATCTCCTTTATAATTCGATTAATAAGCCATGGTTTTACAAGCCTGTGTGGGCAATAAGCACCAGTACCGCCGGTATTAGGATTTCCTCCAAATTTCTCTATGGATTCTTTATCATCTGGATCAAAGGCCCTTTTGTAATCCTGAGCAAACATCTTTAAAGGAAGAATATGCTCTCCATCTAAGTACACAAAAAAGGACAATTCAGTTCCATATTTTCTTTCCTCAATCACAATCTTATTACCCGAATCTCCAAATATTTTTTTCACCATAATATCTTCTATGGCCTTTTCAGCGTCTTCTACATCATCACATACAATACACCCTTTTCCTGCAGCAAGTCCATTGGCCTTTACTACTACTTGATATCCTATATTTCTCACATATCTTTTTGCATCTTCTGGATTGTCAAACACTCTGAATTCAGGCTTTGAAACCCCTATCTCTTCTAATAGAGAATCAGTAAATGCCCTGTCACTTTCTATCCTTACATATTCTTTTTTTGGGCCTATGGTCTTTATCCCTTTTTCATTTAATATATCAATAAGCCCTTCTTCTAAGGGATTTTCAGATCCTACATCTACAAGTTCTACTTTATTTTCAATACAGAAATCAGATATCTCTCTAAAGTCTTTTATAGGGATTCTTTCTATAAGCCCTCTTTTTCCCTTGGGAGTATAAAACACCCCAGGATTCCCAGGAGCAAAATAAACTTTGTCCACATGTTGACTGTCTCCATATTTGTCTGCAAGACAATGATCTCTTCCACCACTTCCATATACCAATACTTTCATAAGAAACACCTCCTAAACTGAAAAATGCTTGCTATAGAAAAAATAGTAGTTTTTTACAAAAAATCACGCCAGAAGGCCCATAAGCTTCAGCTATGGGATGAATGGCGTGTAATTATTATAAGCTGCCTGTTTGAAAAATTTTTTAATAAACAGGCTTATATGTTCTTGATTAGTAGACAAAATAATAATATAACCCATGCTAAAATGCAATTGAGAAGATACAGATCAAAGGAAATTCCTAAGGATGCTAAGATAGGAGAGGCAACAGTTCTTAGAGAATCAGATGGTTGGTTTGTGTCAATTGTAGTTAAAGCTAATTTCTATAAACCTGCAGAAGACAGCAGTCTTGTTGGCATAGATATGGGTATTCGGGACTTTGCATGTCTATCTGATGGAACAGAGATAAGACATCCTCATGTTCTGGAAAAATGACTTTGTCTACATAGCCAAAAGCCACGGGGTGGTGGTGGAAAATTCAGCATGGAGCACCTTTATCAGAATGCTTGAATACAAGTGCAGGCAGTATGGGCAGATATTTCTAAAAGTAGATCCCAGAAAGAGCAGTCAGACCTGTTCAGCGTGTGGTTTTGTTCATCCTAAAAATAGAAAAGGGAAAATCTTCTGCTGTCTGCAC
>JAMOPX010000205.1 GCA_027064285.1 Desulfobacterales bacterium
GTAGTAACATCCTGAGGTAAATAATCCTGCATCATTATGACTGTATCCGCAACATCAAAGTAATCTCCACATCCTCCCATGACCAATATGGTGGATATATTTAGCTTTTTATAGAGTTCCTGCACCCTGTCTATAAAAGGGGTGATAGGCTCGTATTTTTTGCTTACAAGCGCCTGCATTCTTATATCTCTTATCATGAAATTGGTGGCTGAGGTGTCTTCATCTAAGAGTAAAAGTTTTGTTCCCATCTCTATTGCTTCTATTATGTTAGCTGCCTGACTTGTACTGCCACTGGCATTTTCTGTGCTGAAAGGACTTGTGCTTACACCACCAGGTAGATTATTTATAAAAGGGCTTATATCCACATTTTCTACTCTTCTGCCATCTTCTGCTCTTATTTTTACTGCACTTGGGAGGGTTATTACATATTCTCTTCCATCTCCTGGAATATGTGGATATACTCCTCTTTCTATGGCCTGAAGCAGTGTTGATTTCCCGTGATATCCCCCTCCTACAATGAGAGTGACACCTTCTGGAATTCCCATTCCAGTAATCTCTCTACTTCCATTTACAGGATTGGGCACTCTAAAACTAACTTTTAACGAATCAGGAGATTTAAAAGGGATTGCTTTTGTTCCTTCCATAGGTAGCTGCGTATTCCCACTTTTTCTCGGAAGTATAGAACCATTCCCAATAAAAGCCACGATATTTTTTTCTCTTAATCTGTCCCTGATATACTCTTGATTTTCAACACAGGCTATAAATGTATAGGTTTTCTTTTTATCGAAGTTATTCCAATTTAGTGCCTTTTCTTTTATCTTTGGGATCTGCTCAAAAAATATCCTTTCTGCTTCTTGCGCAAGAATCCTTCTTCCTTCGGCTGGAAGCCCTACATATAACCTGAGTTCTGCCCACTGATCAGTGATTTTACATGAGGTTCTTTCCAATACCTCTTGCAAACCTGTATCTATATGTATAAGCCCGCTTTTTCCTGTACCTCTTACCCTTTTTATAGAAGAAATTACAGAACGCGCTTTTCTACTTATAAAATCCTCAAAGGCGATTCTGCGGATTTTATTGCTAAATAGCTCCTTAGGAAATAGGGTCTCCTCTATTGGTACCCTTATTCTTATCTTTGAAGGAGAGGCAAATGGGTCTCCCTGAACATGATCAATAAAAAGAGACCACCTTTTATTGTGGTATCCCCCTTGTATGTCTTTATAAGCCTTATATCCCTTTCTATCAATTTTTGTTAATATCTTTTTTAATTCGTTAAACTGTTTCATAATATTATTAAAAATTACTTTTTATTATGTATTTTTTTATAACTTCTCTAACATATTGTTCTAATATAATAAGTCTGGCCCCCACTATATTTTTATCTTTTTCTTTTTTATTCCATATCACTTGTGCAATAGCCTTTACATTATGTTTCACATCCTTATCCAGTGGAATATCAAAATCCACCCAAAGAAGAGCATCCTTTTTTATCTCTTGAGAGCTTTCAAAAGAGATACCTTCTTCACTTATGTTTTTTAAGATCGCTTTTACCTTATTTTTTTCATTATTAAGGAGTAATGGGATATAATTCATCCATAAATTCGTCGGAATCCTTTTAAATCTTCTTCTCTCTCTAAGACCTTCTGATCTTACTTCTCTTATTGCCCCTTTTCCTATATATACATATACCTTATTACGCCCACTTGTTTTGGCTTTAAAAAGTGCCTTATCAGCCTCTTCTACAATATCTCTTTCTGAAAGAGTATCTTTTCTAATACCTGAAATTCCAGCGCTGATTGTGATGTTTATTTTATTTCCATTAATTAATATAGTGTGTTTTTCTATTATTCTTCGCAACCTTTCCGCCATATTAGAGGCCTTTTCTAATGACGTATTAAGAAGAATAATAGCAAATTCTTCACCTCCAAAGCGAGCAACCACATCTACCTGTCGCACAGAATTCTTTATTAATTTGGCCAGTTCTTGAAGAACCTTATCTCCAGTCAAGTGGCCAAAAGTATCATTTACCGATTTAAAATAATCTATATCTACCATTATCAAACTGAGCGGAAGATTATACCTTTTAGCTCTTAAATATTCGTGTTGTAATATTTCGTCAAAATATCTACGGTTATATAGACCAGTGAGAGCATCTTTTATAGAGATATCTTTGATATGTAATATAAGTTTTATATTTGCAAATACATGTGCAAGCTCATATCCTATAAAAGAGATTATTTTTAAGTCATCAACATTAAACACATTTTCCTTTTTGCTCCCTATCCCAATACATCCAATATTTTCTTTTCCTGAAATCATTGGAAAAAGTATGCAAGACGCTATATTAGATGATATATTAATTGAACTACTTGAAATTGATTCAGGCCAAATAATTTCATCAATAGATATCTTTCTTTGATTTATATAAACTTTTGCTAACTGTTGGACTTGCAAATTAGACAACACTCTAAAACTGAGAATAAGATACCGCAAAAATCCTTTTAATAGTTCTACTTCAGAAGAATTGCTAAATCCATGTATATCGAATTTTTTATTATTTGCATCTATTATTAAAGCAAAAAAGTCATATTTAAATATTTTTTTGATATATTTTTCAGAAATAATTATAGCTTCTTTCAAATCATCACATTCACTTAATTCATTTTTAAATGATCTAAGTATTTCTAAAAGAGAAAAAAAATCCTTAACTTTTCTGTTGCATTTTAAGATATTTTTTTTACTAAAAACTATTTTTTCTATAGAAGAAAATTTTTCTTTTAAAAAAATATATTTTAATATTTCCAGTTTTACATATTTTAATATTAAATCTTTTTTTTTATTAGGCCATTTTATATATTCATATTCTGTATAAAAAGAACTAGTCTTTGAGCTATTACCAAAAATAACCACTTTTGTAAAAGGAGAACGAGCTACAATAAGGTCATTTAAAAGAGATAATTGTGGGATTTCTTCTACTAATAGAAGAGCTATATCTTCTTCTAACAACTTCTTTTTCAATTCATTTATATCTTTAACATGAGCAGAACTGATGCCATTCTCTTTAAAGAACTTTTCTAATTCATTCCCTTTATTGCCAATTATTACTATGGTCGGTAAGTTCATAAAAAATCCTTTTTATTTTTAAAAATGTATGAAAGCAAATGTTCTATCATTATGTTGTTCCATAATATATTAAAAGAAGTTAATATTTCAGAAGTTAATGTTTGTAATCCTTTCTCGATTTCTTCTTTTGAGACATTATTTTTATCCAATTCAATAAAATTGATTTTATTAGCACTTATTTTTATATTTTTGATAAATTCAAATAAACAGGATACCCTTTTTATAGATGAATCAAATATAAACCTAAGAGCTGGTTCTCCAATAATACTAAGACTTTCTTTCCATATTGTTTGCAATAAATTTTCATATTTAATAATATTTTTTAATACTTGCTTTTCTTCTTTATCCATCTGTTTTTTCTGTTAAAACAGATTTAAACTTATAAAGATAATCAATACCAGACCAAATCGTAAAGATAAGTGCTATCCACATAAGCCCCATGCCTAATTTATGAAAATTTATACCTAAATACTCATAATGGATGCAAAGTCCTATTAAAGCTACAGATTGAAAGATAGTCTTATACTTGCCCAGCTTTCTAGCCTCTATAATGACATCTCTTTCTCCGGCTATTCCTCTAAGTCCTGTAATAATCAACTCTCTTATCACAATCACTGCAACCATCCAGGCAGGAATTCTTCCCAGAGGTATTAGCATTATAAGTGCTACAGACACTAATATCTTGTCAGCCAATGGATCCAAAAATTTTCCTATAACTGTTACAGAACCATATCTTCTTGCAAAAAAACCATCTAATATGTCTGTAATAAAAGCAAGACTTATAAACAGAGCAGACATAAAACTCCATAACTTTCCAGGAAAACTAAGGCACAAAAATACTACAGGAATACATGCCATCCTTATACCTGTTAGCATATTTGGAAGGGAGGAGATATTTTTTTCTTTCATTTCACATCTTTGGCATCTTTCCTAAGGATCTAAGTCTTGCGGAAATCTCACTCAGTAGCTTTTTGTTTCCTTGTGCAAATTTTCTTGCTTCAAGAAAATGAAACCTTGCCTTGTTTATTGAATATAATCTACTAAAATAGATGCCAAAATTATAATGTGCTAATGCAAGTTCTCCCAATTTTCCATAAGAAATGCCCAGATGGTAATACACATCTTCATCAACAGGTTTTAAGTAACTGAGTTTTTTAAAAATTCTTAGTGCCTCTTTATAATTTTTTAAATTCTCATAACATAGACCTAAGAGAAAAAGGGTGTGATTGTTAGTATCATCTATAGCCAAGGCTTTATTTATAATATCTATTGCCTTTTTATTCTGTCCGGAATCTTGATATGCAACGGCAAGTTTTGTTAATACAGGCACAGAATCAGGACATTTATCTAATGTCTTTTTAAAACATTCTATTGCCTTTTTATACTCTGAAATCCTCATATAAACTATGCCAAGACCCAAGTTTGCAAGTGGAGAATCAGGATCATCCTTCAAGATATCTAAATAATATTTTTTTGCATTGTCTGGCTCTTTTGACTGAGCATAAACAATGGTCTTAAATATAGGAAAATTTTTTCTAAAGTATATAACCTCCTTTGATGCAGGGATAGGATGATATGTACTTAACATAGCCTGAATATTAGCTAATCTTTCAGGGCCTACAGGATGGTCTAAAAGAAATGGAGGAATATGATCCAGGGCATAGAGAGACTGATCAGTAATCTTTTTTAAGATGTCATACATTGCAACAGGGTTAAATCCTGAAGCGCTTATGTATCTAAAACCCAGTTCATCTGCCTGTCTTTCCTCATCTCTTGTAAAATTTATCTGAAGCTGAGCAGATGCGCCCATTGAGACCGCTGCTATCCCGCTGGCTGCTTGACCGCCAAGCAAAACCCCTGCTAATAAAGAAGCTAAAGTAAGATAACTTAATCTTTTACTCTGTTCCACTTTCTGAGCAATATGTCTTGCGCTTACATGCCCTATTTCATGACACATAACAGCAGCAAGTTCATCCACATTAGATGTCAAGTTTATCAGACCAGCAAAGACATATATGTATCCTCCAGGAGTTGCAAATGCATTTATCACATTCTTATTGATTACTGAAAAATGAAAAGGAAAAGGTTTTGTTTTTAAAGGTCTTATAAGATAGTGCCCTAATTCATCAATATATGTATTTACAAAGTTATCATGAATAAGAATGCCTTCTCTCTTTACTTGAGAATAGATTCTGTCTCCTATTATCTCTTCATCTTCAAGACTTATGATAGCGTAACATTGGGATGAAAAAAAACATAAGCTAATAAAAAGAACAAACAACTTCATCAGAATCTTTTTTATATTCATTAGTTAAGAGACCTCATTTTCTATCTCTACTCTGGGAGCATCAATCCATAATCCTTCTAAATCATAAAATTCTCTATAAGGCTGATAAAATATATGGACAACCAAGTCCCCGTAATCCATAAGGGTCCAGTGACCTTCTCTTTCCCCTTCTATTCCATAAAGCCTGAAGCCTGCTTCTTTCATTTTTCTTTGTATATGCTTACTTATGGCCTGAACCTGAGTGCTGGAGCCTCCACTGGCAATCAGAAAATAGTCGGCTATTGAGGTAATTTTACCCACCTCTACCAAGACAGGTTTAATAGCTTTTCTCTCTTTTATGATCTTTAAACAAAGTTTTGCCTTATCAATAGACCTCATTTTCTATAAAGACCCTTTTTTAATATATATTCTTTCACTTTTTCAGGCAAAAGAAAAGATATAGATTTTCCCTTTTTTATAAGTTCTCTTATTTGAGTAGATGATATATCCATGTTGGTCACCTTAACCATATAAATATTTTTTCCTGTGCTAAGTTCTATGTTATCTTTATCTTTTTGCTCTTGAAATAGCCCCAATTTTCTAATCAGATTTTTTACGCTATCATCTTTATTATTATAACCAGGTCTTCTCACAATTACAAAATTTGCATACTTAAAAAGCTCTCTGTATTCTTTCCATGTCTCTATTTCCATAAAAGCATCAATTCCTATAATAAAGTATATCTCTGCATCCTTTCCAAAATATCTATCCGAGCTCAGCTCCCTAAGAGTATCTATGGTATATGAATATCCAGATCTTTTTCCTTCTATATCCAAAACATCCAGTATGTCTGAATCCTCAATAGCATATCTAATCATATAAAATCGATCTTGAAATGGAGTTATAGTGCGTCCTCTTTTA
Organism: Desulfobacterales bacterium; assembly: GCA_027064285.1. Lineage (GTDB taxonomy): Bacteria > Desulfobacterota > DSM-4660 > Desulfatiglandales > JALVZP01 > JALVZP01. The sequence goes on from JAMOPX010000205.1 coordinate 6,311, forward strand.
TGAGGAGGGTTGTTAGAAGGAACCA
>JAMOPX010000206.1 GCA_027064285.1 Desulfobacterales bacterium
AACAAGATCCATCTGGTGCATGGTATGGAAGATGGGGAGTAAATTACATATATGGAACATGGGCTGTTCTTATGGGGCTTTCCCAGCTGGGTGAGTCAAAAAACAGGTGGGTAAAAAGGGCGGCTTTATGGCTTAAAAAATGCCAAAACATAGACAATGGTTGGGGAGAGACATGTTATACATACAATGATCCAAGACTTGCAGGAAAAGGCAAAAGCACCTCTTCTCAGACTGCGTGGGCAATACTTGCTCTTATAGCTGCAAGAGAATTTAAGGATGAGCATGTGGAAAAGGGAATAGAATATCTTATAAGGACTCAAAATAAAAATGGTTTTTGGGACGAGGAGGAATACACAGGCACAGGTTTTCCCCGGGTCTTTTATTTGAGATATCATGGCTATAGCAAATATTTTCCGCTTTGGGCACTCGGGGCATACCGAAGGATGATTCAGAACGGAAAGACCTTAGAAGACGAAGTCAGACTGAATAAACCACCTCACCTAAATCTTCCTGCTATAAAGCAGAAATTTAGTTTTTAGGATGGCCAAACCCCCATCAGGCGGTTTTTGACCATCCCTTATGCGCCTGCATTAAGTATAAGTAATGTATTGCTCCTCAAAAAGTTTTTTACCATCCCAATGTCAAATAGTCGTGAATAGAATTTGAAGCGATTCTCCCTGCACCAGCAGCTTTAATCACTGTTGCCTGTCCTGTAACTATATCACCACCAGCCCAGACACCTTTTTTATAAGTCTTATTTGTCTTTGGATCTACCATAATATAACCCCACTTATTAAGTTTAAGACCAGGGGTATTTTTAGCCAGAAGCGGATTTGCTCCAGCTCCAACAGATATAATTGCCAGATCACATTCTATTTCAAAATTAGATCCTTCCACAGGGATAGGTCTTCTCCTTCCAGATTCATCTGGTTCTCCTAATTCCATCTTTATGCATTCCATTCCTCTCAACCTACCATGCGCATCACCTATGAATCTAAGTGGGTTAGTAAGAAGCATAAATTTGATTCCTTCCTCTTCTGCATGGTGAATCTCAGCAAGTCTTGCAGGCATTTCTTCTCTCGACCTTCTGTAAACAATTGTGACATTCTCTGCTCCCATTCTTAATGCAGTTCTCGCAGAATCCATAGCCACATTTCCCGCACCTATAACAACCACATTTTTACCTTTGGCTATCGGAGTGTCATATTCTGGAAATAGATAAGCCTTCATAAGGTTTGATCTGGTAAGGTATTCATTAGCAGAATAAACTCCTACTAAGTTCTCGCCTGGGATTCCTAAAAATCTTGGCAATCCCGCACCAACCCCTATAAAAATAGCATCATATCCCATCTTAAAAAGTTCATCCACTGTTATGGTCCGTCCAATAACAATGTTATACTCAAATTTTACTCCAAGTCTTTCAAGATAATTAAGTTCTGATGCTACTATATCTTTTGGCAACCTAAATTCTGGAATACCATATACCAAAACACCGCCACCTTTATGAAATGCCTCATAAACAGTCACTTCATGTCCTTTTAAGATCAAGTCTCCAGCAACAGTAAGGCCTGAAGGGCCAGAGCCTACTACTGCTACTTTCTTACCAGTTGGAGCAGCTTTTGGTGGAAGCTCTCCTGTACCATGCTCTCTTTCCCAATCTGCTGCAAATCTCTCTAAATTTCCAATTGCTACAGGCTTGCCTTTCTTACCCAAAACACAAGAACCTTCACATTGATTTTCCTGAGGACATACCCTTCCGCATATGGCAGGCAAACTGTTTTTCTCCCATATCTTTCTTATTGCTTTGGCAAATTCACCTTCTCTTATTAGCCTTATAAAACCAGGAATATCAACCCCAACAGGACATCCCTTAACACAAGAAGGATTTTTGCATTGAAGACACCTGGAGGCCTCTTTCATAGCAAGTTCAGGTGTATATCCCAAAGGTACTTCTTTAAAGTTCTTTATCCTCTCCTCAGGTGGTTGCTCTGGCATAGGTTGACGAGGCAATGTCTCTTTTTTTGCCATTTTTATCCTCCTCTAATTAATTTATAATATTTTTTATGCATGACATTCACACTTAAACTTTTCATAAGCTATTTTTTCTTGTTCTACATAAGACTTAAGCCTTGCTGAAAGCTCATCAAAATCTACAAGATGACCATCAAACTCAGGTCCATCAACACAAGCAAATTTCGTTTCTCCTCCAACATTTACTCTACAACATCCACACATACCTGTTCCATCAACCATAATTGGGTTCAAACTCACAATGGTCTTTATCTTATGAGGTCTTGTAATCTCACAAGCTACCTTCATCATAGGAACAGGTCCTATAGTTACCACAAGACGGACATCTCTTTTTTCAATAAGATCCTTTAAAACATCTGTTACAAAACCATGATGGCCATAAGATCCATCATCTGTGCATACAAAAAGTTCATGTGAGGCCTCTTTCATTTTATCTTCTAAAATTATCATATCTTTTGTCCTTGCTCCAATTACAGCAACTACATGGTTACCTATCTCTTTTAAAGCCCTGGTAATAGGATGAAGAACCGCGACCCCAGTTCCTCCACCAACGCATACTACATGACCATCAACCTTTTCAATCTCAGTTGGTTTTCCTAAGGGACCAACTACATCTAAGTACCTATCCCCAACTTTTAATGTCTTAAACAAAGCAGTGGACTTTCCGACGACCTGATAGATGATAGTGATTGTGCCTTTTTCAGGATCTGTTTCTGCCATGGTTAAAGGGATTCTTTCTCCATTCTCAGTTGCCCTTAAAATTACAAATTGTCCTGGCTTAGCCTTTTTTGCAATAAAAGGCGCGCTTATTTCATTTAAAATAATGGTTCCACCTGCCAACTCTTCTCGTCTTAATATTTCAAACATTTCCTACCTCCTGATATGAAAAATTTTTCAAAAAATACAACCCGTTACTTTTACCCTCCATTGTTTTCCTTCTTATCTTTTTATTTGATTCAAACAAGCTATCTATTTCTAAAATCATCTCGGTATTCCACAAAATTTTATATCTTGCGGAACACTATAATTTGCTTAATCTTTTCTTTATACCTCATTTTAGAAACTATTAAAAGTATTTTTCAGTCAATTTAGTGACAGGACTTATGCAGTTAGCAATTCACTAATAGCTATCTTACCATGTATACCAAAACTAACGATAGATAGATCATTAATAACTGACCTTACGCAAAGGTTTCTGTCTTATCTGTATACAGTATAGGAATAAGACTGGAAGTGAAATAGGGTCAAGGGGGTTTTTCGGATGCGATTAAAGGTGAATGCATAATTGGTATTGATATTATACATTATAAAAATATTTATACAATAGTAGTAATATTAATCTCTTTTCAGCGAGAATTGCTACTTTAATTGCTTGACATTTAGATAAAGTGGGATTATAACACAAAACCCCATTTAATATAAATTATAAATTTATAATTTATATAAGATATAAGAGATAAGGCTGATGTGCAGACTGGTAGCAATAAGTAGTGACGAGCCTATTTCTCCGATGGTGGCTGTTAACTCCTTAAATGCTATGAAAGAAGGACATGATGGTTCTGGTATCGGAATATTCTTAACTGGTCTAAGTGGACCTTTTGAAGAAATGCTTAGCTCTCCTATACTATCCGGTATATTTACAAAAGATGGGCTTAAAAAGTTAGATCGTTTTATGATGGACCAAGGTTTCATGACAAAATACAAGACCTCAATAAAGATAACAAAAAATCCTCCACCAGGAATTCCTAAAAGAGATGTATATCTTATCCGTGCATATGAGTATCCTGAAGAATGGGAAGGATTAAGTGAAGAGGAAAAGAAATTCAGGCTTATGCTGATAAGACTTCAACTGCGCAGGATGGGAGAAGAGAGTCAGGATATGATTGTATATAGCTTCTGGCCTGATGTAATAATGATAAAAGAAATTGGCGATCCAATGACCTTTGCAGAATATATCAACTTAGACAGAGAAGAACTCAAGGCCAGAATTATTATGGCACAAGGAAGACAAAATACCAACTACGCAATAAATCTTTATGCTTGCCATCCTTTTTTTATCCAAGGAGTGGCTACTATGACTAATGGTGAAAACACAGCTTTTGTGCCAATAAGAGAATTTCTTATATCTCGAGGATTTCCTGGATACATAGGCTATCAGTCTGATTCAGAGGTTTTTACCCATATACTTCATTATATGATTTATACCTTGGGACTTAACATAGAATATTACAAACACATAATCACCCCTCTCCAGGATAATGAACTTAATAAACATCCGAATGGTAAATTTTTAAGGCTTTTAAAACATTCCTGTAGAATGCTTACAATAGATGGGCCAAATTGTGTAATAGGGTGTTTGCCAGATAAGACCCTTTTTATAGCACAAGATAGAAAAAAACTGAGACCAGGGATAGTAGGTGGAAGACCAGGATTTTTTGCAATAGCCTCTGAGATGTGTGGTTTAGATGCAGTAATTCCTCCATCAGAGAGAATATGGGAATTTCAGCCTATGTATTTAGATACAGCAATAATTCCACCTGATCGTAAGGAGCTAAAGATATGTCGCCAGACGGAACCATTATCCCTTCTACATTAAGTGTAAAGGATTTGCCCTGGCAGATATATTGGGATAAAGACAGATGTGCTTTGTGCGGAAGGTGCGTTGCAGTATGCCCTGTCAGGGCAATAGAGCTCAGGGTTCATCGCCAAAGGCTTATAGATGTTCAACCAGGATTTACTGCTTCAAGCGTATATAAAGTTTATTATGGGATTAAGCAAAAGACAGACCCATCTCATGCCTGCATAGGCTGTGCAATGTGCAACTTAGTCTGTCCTAATAATTGTATAATGCCATATAAGAGCGATGAGATAGACAAACTAAGATATCATATTAATCAAGGAGGCCAGCCGAGAAGAAGAGGTGGGAGAAGAAATGTCCCTGATACTATTCTGGATAGAATAAAATTTGTACGTATTTCTATGCTTACAGATCCTGCCCTTGATGCAGGAAGACACGAATTTGAGCTAAGAACTCTCTTAGGTAGAATACTTTCTCCTGAAAAGGCTATTAAGCTTTATAAAGAAGAGGGATGGATTCCTCCTGTTAGAGAAATCTATCCTCTGATAATAGGTTCTATGTCTTTTGGTGCACTTTCTCCTACCATGTGGGAAGGACTGGTAATGGGAGTAGCATATTTAAATGAAGAACTGGGTATGCCCGTAAGAATGTGCACCGGAGAAGGAGGGATTCCTCCAAGGCTTTTACGTTCCAGATTTATAAAATACATAATAATTCAGATAGCCAGCGGTTATTTTGGTTGGGATGAAATAATAAGGGCTATCCCTGAAATGAAAGAGGATCCATGTGCAATAGAAATAAAATATGGGCAAGGTGCAAAGCCAGGAGATGGCGGTCTTCTTATGTGGTATAAGGTAAACAAGTTGATAGCAGCTATAAGAGGAGTGCCGCCTGGAGTAAGTCTTCCGAGTCCGCCTACACACCAGACCAAATATTCTATTGAAGAATCTGTTGCCAAGATGATCCAGTCCATGTATATGGCATGGGGATTTAGGGTGCCTGTATATCCAAAGATATCAGGAACTTCTACAGCACTTGCAGTTTTAAATAATCTAACCAGAAATCCATATGCAGCTGCTTTGGCTATTGATGGAGAAGATGGAGGCACAGGCGCAGCATATAATGTCTCTATGGATCATATGGGACATCCCATAGCCAGCAATGTAAGAGATGCATATCTTAACTTAGTTAAAGTAGGAATGCAAAATGAGATTCCCATAATAGGAGCAGGTGGAGTCGGAAAAAGAGGAAATCTTGCTGCAAATGCTGCTGCTCTTATAATGCTTGGAGCAAGTGCTGTTCAAGTAGGAAAATACATAATGCAGGCAGCAGCAGGTTGTGTGGGATCAGAGAGTGATAGGTGCAATATCTGTAATATAGGTAATTGTCCAAAAGGCATAACAAGTCAAGACCCTAGGCTTTACAGAAGGCTTGATCCAGAGAAGGTAGCAGAAAGGGTAGTAGATGTATTCTTAAGTTTTGATACTGAATTGAGAAAGATTGTAGCACCTCTTGGAAGATCCACATCTCTTCCTATAGGGATGTCTGATGCTATTGGCATAGATGATAAGAGTGCTTCGGATCGTTTACAAATAAAATATGTA
>JAMOPX010000207.1 GCA_027064285.1 Desulfobacterales bacterium
ATAACTAACCTAACTATATGGTAAAGGTTTGTCAATCAAAATTAGTCCGCTTGCTTGTTTGTACGGTAAAAACAACAGGATGATGTTATTCTCTTAGGTTTAATTAGGTTTAATAAGGTTTAAAGAATAGAAAAAGAATTTTAAAATGCACCGTAAAGCCTCTATCTATATTTTTTGTTTTTTAATATTTTTTACATCCTATAGCAATAGTTTTGCATTCTTCTCTGCTATAGTGGTTCAGAGTATTAAAGTAGAGCCTTATAACAGAGCATTTGAAGGGATAAAAAGTTCTTATGGAAATAATCTAAAAAGAATAATCGTCTCTACTTATAAAGGTGATATAAAAGAATACATAGAGGAAAAAAAGCCCCGCATTATATTTGCTATTGGTGAGTGGGCACTTTCTAAGGTCTTATCTATAAAAAAAATTCCTATAGTTTATCTCATGGTGCTGAATCCTTATCCATTTTTATCTGATAATAAAAACATATCCGGAGTTTCTATGCTTGTGTCTCCTCAAAAAAGATTTGAGTATATAAAAAAATATATTCCTCACGCAAAAAGGATTGGAGTAATATATAATCCAAAGCATTCAGGTTATATGTATAAGGAATTGTGTAAGGCTGCAAAAAAGACCCAAATGTCTTTGGTAGCAAAAAAGGTCTTCTCTTCTCAGGATGTGATAGATGCTATAAAGGAGATTTCTGATGATAATATAGATGTATTTTTAATGCTTCCTGATGTTACTGTTATTACTCCTGAGACCTTAAGCTTTATGAGCCTATTTTTTTTTAAAAAATCCATACCTATTATAACATTTTCCGAAAAATATCTAAAGCTGGGTGCTTTAATGGCTATATATTCTGATCCATTTCATATAGGGGTTCAGGCTGGAATTTTGGCCAGAAAGATACTGCAAGGAAAAGTAAGGCTTCCTGTAATTATTTGGCCAAAGGGAAAGCTCAAGATAAATCCTTATGTAGCAAAGAACTTGAGCTTGCCGATATATGAAGATGGAAAGGGAATGAGAGCGCATGGAGATAATAAAAAAGATAAAAAATTTTCCCCTCATAACTGAAATTTTCTTTCAAATGAAAGATAGCCTTTTTAAAAGGGTTCTCACTACATTTATTACTATCTTTATGTCCTTTTTTCTGACTCTGTTTATTTTCTATTCTTGCCAGCAAATCTACTCCATAAAAAGCTCGTTTATAAGAGAGGGTAAGATCCTGATAGATGTTCTGGCAACTAATTCACGACTTGGGGTCCTGGCAGGTAATGAAAAGCTTCTTAAGCAGGAAGCCCAAGGTTTTCTATGTCAACCTTATGTAATAGGTATAAGCGTGTTTAGTAAAGATTCTTTATTAATGAGCGTAACAAAACACGAGCAGAACTTGCCGAGAATCATAACTATATTTCAGATAAACAAAAGACTGTCTCAGGGGGGTAGACCTCCGTATATATATGAAACAGATAGGCTTATGGAAATATGGAATCCTGTTTATATAAGCATTGGTTTTAAAAGTGCGGAAGAGCTGGTTCTGGGTATTATGCCCACTAAAACAAAACTTGCCGGATGGGTGGCTCTTAGCTTGGATAAAAGCGAGATATCAAAAAAAGAGAAGCTTTATTTTTTATACTTCTTAATAACGCTCTTTATTTGTATAAGTCTTGCCTATTTTTTTATGCATAGGGCTGCCCTTAGAACAGTTGGTGCAATTGATATGCTGTGTGAATATGTGGATAATTTTAAAAATATAGAAAATGTAGAAGCGCTTCAGGAGATTCCCATGGAAGGAGAGGATGAGGCTGGTCGGGTTGCTAAGCTGATAAATGAAATGATTAGAGTATTAAAGAAACGGCATGAGGAGAAGAAAAAGCTTGAGACCCAGCTTCTTAATGCCCAGAAGCTGGAAGCAATAGGAGCATTGGCAGGAGGTATTGCTCATGACTTTAACAATGTGCTTGCCTCGGTTATGGGAAGTGGTGACATAGTAAAGTACAGAATGAGCAAGAGAGAGGAAATTGATCCAAAGTTTGTAGAGGCTATAATATCCTGCAGCAAAAGGGCCCGAGAGATGATTGTGGAGCTTCTAAAGTATGCAAGGGGCAAAGGTATGGACAGATATCCTTTGAAGCTAAATGATCAGATTATTATGCTGAAAAAGATGGCCTCTGGTTTTCTTAATGATGATATAGAGATAAGACTTGAATTAAGTGAAGAGGATCCCGTAGTAGTAAGTAATGCAACTCAGCTACATCAAGTTTTGCTTAATATGCTTACTAATGCCCAGGATGCTATGCCAAAAGGAGGCAGGTTAAGGATTGCTACAGGAACAGCAGAAATTTCAGAAGATGTGGCAAGAAGTAAAGGAGAGTGGGTAAATCCTGGTAAATACGGGGTGATCTATATAGAAGATACAGGGACAGGAATGGATGAAGAGGTTATGAAAAACATATTTAATCCTTTTTTTACCACAAAGGGTCCGGAAAAGGGTACAGGATTAGGTCTTTATAACTGCTTTAATATTGTGAAAGAACATGGAGGCTTTATTGATGTAGAAAGTGTAAAAGGAAAAGGAACTTTTTTCAAGATATACATTCCACTTTCAGATAGTAAAGAGGTAGTTGTGGAGAAAGAAGATGATTCTCTTATAAATATACCCAAAGGTTCAGGAACAATTCTTGTTGCAGATGATGATCCATTTGTAAGAGAGGTTATAAAAGCGATCTTGACTGAGTTTGGATATAAGGTGATCCTTGCGGTAAATGGGATTGATGTTATTAATAAATTCAGGGATAATAAGGATGAAGTGGATTTAGTGCTTATGGATATAGTAATGCCTTATAAACATGGAAAGTCAGCGCAAGAAGCGATTAGAAAAATAAAGCCAGGGGTAAAAATAATATTTATGAGTGGCTATCCTGATTATGTACTTGCTGAAAAAGGCATTTCTACAGATGATATAGAATATATCCAGAAGCCTGTTCGGGCTGCCACCCTAATAAAAAAGATCCAACAGGTGCTTAAATCATAAAACAGAGAACTTTGGAGCGAGAGGTTGCTCTTATTGACCAAAAGATTTACATAATCAGCTTGGGTTGTCCAAAAAATATTGTTGACAGCGAATATATGGGAGGAATCCTTTCCTCTGCTCAATTTCAGGTCACAGATGATATAGAACAGGCAGATATTGTAATAATAAACACCTGCGCATTTATTCAGGATGCGGTTCAGGAATCCATAGATGTGATACTGGAAACTGTGAGATTAAAAGAAGAGGGAAATCTAAAAAAAGTAATTGTAACAGGATGTCTTGTCCAGAGATATGGATATAAGTTAAAAAGAGAGATTCCAGAAGTAGATGTGTGGGCGGGCACTGGAAAGTTTCAAAAGATATTAGAAATACTCAAAGAAGATAAAGCTTTTTTCATATCCAAGCCATGTTTTGTACAAAAGAGAAGGATTTCAAGAATCCGAGGGACTCCCTTTTATACTGCCTATTTAAAAATCTCTGATGGATGCTCATATAGGTGTTCCTATTGTCTTATCCCTAAGTTAAGAGGTCCTATGAGAAGTGTTGCTCCCCAGCTTTTACTTGAGGAAGCAAAAGAGCTTTCAAAAAGAGGAGCGGTCGAAATAAATCTGGTAGCTCAGGATATCACTTCTTATGGTAAAGATGTTGATGATGAAAAGGTCTGTTTGGAATCCCTGTTGGAGTCTCTTTTGAATATAGAAGGTATTGAATGGATAAGACTTCTCTATCTTCATCCTTTGGGAATATCAGAGCGCCTTTTAGATCTCTTGGAAAATGAAGAAAAGATATGCCCTTATTTAGATATTCCGATCCAGCATGTAAATAATAAAATTTTGGCAGATATGCGTCGAGGATACGATAAAAAATATATTTTAGAGCTTTTTGATAAAATAAAAAGACTAAAAAGAAGGGTCTTTTTAAGAACTACACTACTTGTGGGTTTTCCAGGAGAGACAGATCAAGCCTTTCAAGAACTATACGATTTTGTAAAAGATGCAGAATTTAATCATCTTGGGGTATTTGTGTTCAGTTCTGAAAAGGGTACATCAGCGGAGAGGTTGGGATTTAAAGTAGAGAAGTGGATAGCAAATGAAAGACAAGATGCCCTCATGCGTCTTCAGGCAGATATATTAGAAAGAAAAAATAAAGAAATGATAGGAAAGGTGATACCTGTGCTTGTAGAAGGAACTCATCCAGAAACAGAGCTTTTACTTGTAGGAAGGAGTAATGGAATGGCACCAGAGATAGATGGACAGGTGATAATTAATAAAGGATATGGTATTATAGGAAAAATAATGCCCGTTCTCATTACAGAAGCCCATACTTATGATTTGATCGGAGAGATTTTATGAAGTCCCATATTCTGGGAGAAAATAGGATCCATATAGAAAGGATAAGTCAAGAACTTCTTAACAATATGGGTTCTACTATATCCTTTATAAAGGAAATAGGTGAACACATACTTCTTGGAAGTGGAAAGCTTTTAAGACCTTTACTCTTTATTTTGTCTTGTAAGCTTCTGGAATACGAAGAGGAACATGTATATTCTTTATCTACTGTTTTTGAATACATACATGTTGCCTCTTTACTTCATGATGATGTGCTTGATAATGCAAAGACAAGGAGGAATAAGCCCTCTGTAAATAATAAATGGGGAGATCATGTAGCTATACTGGAAGGGGACTTTTTCTATTCTCGTTCCTTAAGGATTGCTATTAGCACTCAGAATATAAGGTTCTTAGAGAAGCTGACTATTGCCACAGAAAATATGGTAGAGGGGCAGTTGATGGAGATCCTTTACTCAAATAATTTGTCACTCACAAAAGAGCAGTATATGGACATAATAGAGAAAAAAACTGCTTCTTTGCTTTCTGCTGCGTGTGAATGCGCAGCAATCATCGCAAAGGCAGGTACAAAAAAGGAAAATGCTTTAAAAAATTTTGGTTTGAATTTAGGAATGGCATTTCAGCTTGTTGATGATTTGCTGGATTATGTGTCTTCTGAAGACATATTCGGAAAACCTGTGGGAAAAGATCTAAAGGAAGGAAAGGTAACTCTTCCGTTAATATATGCGCTTCAAAAAATGGGAGCAGAGGACAGGAGAAGGATTGAACAGCTTTTTGAAGAAAAAAGAAATTGCTTGAACGAACATGAATATATAATTGAAAGGGTTGTTCAAACAGATGCTATATCGCGTACGAGAAAGGATGCTCTTTCTTTTATAAAAAAGGCAAAAGAATCACTTAGCTTATTTAATAATTCCCCTGCAAAAAATGCCCTTATAAACCTAAGCAACTACATTGTTCAACGAGATTATTAAACCTTAACTGACCCTTACGCAAAAGGAAGGAGGGATAACAGTGAATGAGGTATAGGGGTAAGGGGGTTTTTGGTCTGCTCCAAGTCTCTCGGGCTGGTCTCTTCTGTGGCTTATCTGCGGGAGATACCTGCCCCCTCCGCATTCCCGTCACTCAACTGGTAATCAGATATGCTTACCAATGGGCTTGGATGTCTGGTAAAGGATTATGCTTGTTTTTGAGAGACGTGAGTGACGGGCTGCGGTTTCCCCCACAGATAAGCCACGAAGAGACAGCGCCCTTCCGACAGTCGCATCCGAAAAACCCCCTTACCCCTATGCTGCATATAGATACAGAAACTTTTGCATAAGGTCAGACCTTAAGTCTCATAAGATCTTTTGCTATTATGATGTTGCCTTTGTAATAGCGTCTACACCTCTCTAAGATATCTATTCTGAGACATTCTGGGTACAGATGGGTTAAAAGAAGAGATTTTGCTTTTGCTTCCTGGGCTATCTTTCCTGCATCAGATGGGCTGAGATGAGTATCTATGCCCCGTTTTTTCAGATATTCTTCTGGAAAGGAACACTCTAATATAGCGAGATCTACATCTCTGGAAAGTTCGATCACATCTTCACATATGCCCGTATCTCCTGAGTATGCTATGCTTTTTCCTTCATCCTTTTCTATAATACGAAATCCAATGCTTTCAGAAACATGTCTTACAGGATAAGAAGCTACTATAAGATTCTTGCAATTTCTCCTGCTTTTCTTCCCCAATTCATCTATTTTTAAAAGCTTAGGGGACAGGTTTATATATCCTTTATAAGCAGATTGAAGCGATTTTAAAAATTCTCTTGTTCCTGGAGGTCCTAATAGTGTTATTGGTTTTTTAAATAAAGGATCAGTATTCTTCAGGGTAAAGAGCAGGTATATAATGTCAGCAGTGTGATCTGGATGAAAATGTGATAAACAAATATAATCTATGATGCTGAAGGAAAGCCCTAACCTTCCCATTTGTCTTAATGTGCCAGGTCCTATATCTAAAAGCAGACAGGTCTCTTTTGATCTAACAAGTATAGAAGGAGAGGATCTTTCTGGAATAGGGATAAATGTGCCTGAGCCTAATATTACGACTTCCAATTGTTTAAAACCTCTTGTAAAATATTATCCAAATCCTGAAAAAGGAGAGTAGCTATATGCCTTTTGTTTTGGCAATAGGGATCCCAGAGAAAAAGAAAGAACTCCTTTTTAAATCTGTTAAAGATATCCCTCAAATTTATCTTTCCTTTTCCTCATCTGCAGAGGAACTTCCTTCTCATACCCCTGATATAATTATCTTGGGTACACTTCAATTATCAGCAATATCTCTTATAAAATCAAGATTTACCGGAATACCGATCATCTTGTGGCCTGAATTTCAGTCTTCTGCTCAACTTATAGTTAATGTTTTGCAGAATCTGGACTCTTCCGTGTCCAAAGAACTGGTTCAGGAAAAAACAAAGCTTGAAAGTTCTTTAAAAGAAACCAAAGACCTACTGGATAAACTTAACTTAGAACTTACCCAAAAAAAACGAGAACTAAGATGTCTATTTCAAATTGCTACCCTAAGAGAAAGACCAAGTATCAACTTAGAAGAGATAGCACAGGGTATTACTGATATTATTCCCTCTGCTATGCGAGCTCACGATAAAATGTGTATTAGGATTCTGCTGGGATATAATGAATTTAAATCCAAAAACTTTCGCTTTACTCCATGGAAATATACGAGTGATATCATAATAAACAGAGAGTGGGGAGGAAGAATAGAGGTTTATTATTTTTCCAAACCCAAGGCCTTTATAGAAAAAGAACTTATTGATGCTATAAGCGAAAGGTTAGGCAGAATAGCAGAAAGATTCAGAACAGAAGAATCTCTGAAATTAGAAAGCAGGAATATAAAAAACATCTTAAATTCTGTAAGGGATCTCATTTGTAAGGTAAATGAATACTATGAAATAGAATATATAAATCCTGCTTTAGAGGAAGAATTTGGCCCTGTTAATGGAAGAAAATGTTTTGAATATTTTGGTAGTAAATCTGTATGTTCTGATTGTACATTAACAAAAGTACTTTCAGGAGATACCCTGAGGAGGGAATGGTATTTTGACAAAAGAAAGAAGATATATGATGTTCTTGAAACCCCGATCAGAAACTCTGATGGAAGTATATCTAAGCTCTCTATCTTAAGAGACCTTACAGAGCTGAAACAAGCTTATAGAGATCTGAGAGAGAGAGAAGAACTATATAGGAGCCTTACAGAATCAGTAGCAGATGGAGTAATATTGGTACAGAATCAGAAAATAATATTTGCAAATAGGGCATTCTTAGAGATGTTTGAGTTCAATGGCTCAGATGAAGTTAGTGGAATGAACATAGAAGATATCTTTGATTCAGAATTTCACTCCCTATGTAAAAAGCTATTTAATCCAATATTTGGCCTCAATGAAAAGGAAGAAGAAAGCTGGCTTTTGGGTATAACAAATAAAGGAAATAAGATCTGGGTTTCTGTGAATAGAAATTTTATTACCCTCAAATCCAAGCCCACTATACTTGCAACTCTTAGAGATGTTACCGAACAGGTTCAGTGGTCAAAAAAGATGCAGGAAGATGCTGAATACTATAGAAAAGAAAATATAAAACTCAGATCCACGATCAAGGAAAGATATAAATTTGGTGATATAATAGGAAAAAGTCAAGCAATGCAACATATCTATGAACTGATTCTAAAAGCAGCAAATTCAGATGCCAGTGTGGTAATATTCGGAGAGTCAGGGACTGGAAAGGAATTGGTAGCAAAGGCTATTCACCGATTAAGTCCCAGGGCTGAAAAGCCCTTTGTAGCTGTAAACTGTGGAGCAATACCAGAGCAGTTAGTAGAAAGTGAATTTTTCGGTCATAAGAAAGGGTCTTTTACGGGTGCGCATGCAGATAAACACGGCTACCTCTATGTAGCAAATGGTGGCACCTTGTTTTTGGATGAAGTTGGAGAGCTGAATGTAAACATTCAAGTAAAATTTTTACGTGCTTTTGAGACCGGTGAGTATAGTCCCATTGGAGATACAAAGACCTATACCTCAGATTTTAGACTTATCTCTGCTACTAATAAAGACCTTGCCCAACTTGTAGCTGAAGGCAAAATGAGAGAAGACTTTTATTACAGGATAAGTGTTATTCCCATATATATTCCTCCTCTCAGAGAAAGAAAAGATGATATCCCTCTTCTTGTAGAACACTTTTTGAGGATATATAGTAAAGGTAAACATCCTCCATCTTTACCTGCTAAGTACATAGATCTTTTAATGAATTATGATTGGCCCGGCAATGTAAGAGAACTTCAAGGAATGATCCAGAGATATCTAAGTACAGGAAGCTTTCAGTTCTTGGGCAACAAAAGTCCAGAGTTTTCAGATGAAACCGATTATTCAAAACTTGGAACCCTAAGAAATGCCGTAAGTGAGTTTGAAAAAAGACTAATTTTAAAAGCACTAAAAGAAAATAGATGGCACAAAGGAAAGGTTGCCTCTCTCTTAGGCATTGACCCTAAAACACTGTATAGAAAGATGAAGAGGTATGGCATTTTATCCTGATTATAGGGCAAATTTGCCTTACCATATCTTTTTTGAAGAATATTGATATGTTACATTCTAATCCCCTTTTTAAAAGGGTAAAATTGCCTTATTGTTTTATTTGGATGTTGTGGAGTAGGTATCTATTTCTTGCTGGCATGCCACTTGCATAATTTATTAAGGTGAAATTTTTCGGTGAATCGGCTAAAAACAAAAAGGAGGTGTAGGATGTCAAGTTTGCTAATTGAGAGGCCTTTGCCTCATGGTGGTAGATTAGTGGAAAGAGTGGTAAGAGATAAAGAAGTAGCGAAAAAGATGATAAAAGGGTGTCCCAGTTATGATATCAAGCCGACTTTGCATTATGAAACTGGAGTGCCTGTAAGAAATGTCTATAGGGAGATTATGTCTATTTGTTATGGCTTTTTCAGTCCTGTGGAAGGTTCTATGACTCAGGCAGAAGTAGAAAGAATATTGAAGGAAAGGCGACTGTTAAATGAATGGATATTTCCTTTTCCATTAGTATTTGATATAAGCAAAGAAGACTACAAAAAACTGGGAGTGACAAAAGGGGATAGGTTGGTTTTAAATCTAAAAGGAAAACCTTTTGCTATATTAGATATAGAAGAGATCTGGGAAATAGACAATCTGGAAGAGTTTGCTCACAGAGTGTTTGGTACACCAGAGGACAACCCCGAAGTAGTAAAACACAAGTTTGATAAAAAACATCCGGGTTGGGTTATATACCGTAGTCATCAGCCTGTTGTCTTAGCAGGAAAATACACTATTATTAACGAACCCAAGTTTAGACCGCCATTTGATAGATTCTGGTTTCCTCCCAGAAAGTGCAGAGCGAAGTTTGACGAATTAGGATGGCGTACAGCTATTGCTCATCAGACAAGAAATGTTCCACATGTAGGACATGAATTTCTTATGAAAAATGCTGCATATACTGGTGATATAGAACCATGTCATGGCATCCTTGTGAATGCCATAATTGGAGTGAAGAGAAGAGGTGATTATCCAGATGAAACCATAGTAGAGGCACAGGAAGCAGTAAGCACTGCTGGTTATATAAAGCCTGAGAGAAGACTGGTCAGCTTATGTCTTTGGGATATGAGATATGGTAATCCACTGGAATCTTTGCTTCATGCCATTATAAGGCAGAATATGGGATGCACACATCATATGTTTGGTCGTGATCATGCAGCAGTAGGTGAGTATTATGACATGTGGGCAACTCAAATCCTTTGGACCAAAGGTATCCCAAGTTTTGGCTTTGATAAAGCACCTACAGATGTTCCTTATGGTGTTCATATAAGGCCACAAAATATGAGAGAATTTGCTTACTGTCCAGTCTGTAAAGAAATGGCATACAGTGAGACATGTGGGCATAAGAGAGAAGGGATAAGTGGAAGTCTTTTAAGAGGTATGGTTGCAGAAGGAGTCCAACCTCCTTCAGTAATACTGAGACCAGAGGTATATAAGGTAGTGGTAAAATGGTGGAAGCATTTTGGTTATCCATTCTGTAATGAAAAGTATGTAAGAGATAAGGAAAGAGATTTAGAAGTGGATCTTGAGGACTTATAAAAAAGAGGAGGTTTTTAAGATGGGTCATTACATATTGGTTCTTTTAGATGAAAATCGTTTGGAAAGGATCAAAGGCAGTGATGTAGAAAATAATATAAAGGCCATGTTTGGTGGAGAACTAAAATGTATAGAAGTAAATGTGCCTGAAGAGCTGAGTCAGAAGATACTGAAAACCTTTGATACAGCAAGAATAGATGCAAGAGGAGCTATAACTGATTTGCCGGTTGCTTTTATGAGAGAATTTTTTAATCAGATTGCAGAGAAAAAATCCATAGGTCCTGAAGTAATAGAAGCGACCTTGGCAAAAGCAGATCAGATAAAAGAGCTTGCAGCTAAGGAGTCTGAATATCTTCCTCCACCAGATATTCAGATTTAAAGAAAGGAGGTGAGATAGAAACTTAGGAAAAATCAAAGTTTTTTGTGTTTAAATTAAAAAAAAGAAAAAATAAAAGGAGGTAAGAAGATGCCAAGTTATGTGATTGCTGAAAAATGTGATGGCTGTAAAGGTCAGGATAAGACTGCCTGCATGTATATCTGTCCTAATGACCTTATGGTATTAGATATGGAAAAAATGAAGGCTTATAATCGTGATCCATCCATGTGCTGGGAGTGCCAGTGCTGTGTAAAGATCTGTCCACAACAGGCAATAGATGTGAGAGGATATGCTGATTTTATCCCTCTGGGTGCAAGTGTTGTTCCACTGCGTGGTTCAAAAGATATCATGTGGACAGTAAAGTTTAGGGATGGTTCAATAAAAAGGTTTAAGTTCCCCATCAGGACAACAGAAGAAGGAACTGCTGATCCAACAGGTGGTTTTTCAACACATGATGATCTAAAAAGTGAGGCACTTGCTACAGAACCAGCATCCTTAGGATTAGATGCTGTGCCTACATATAAAAACGCATAAGGAGGGGTAACAAATGGCAAACTTTGAAACAGTAGAAGTCAATACTGACCTCTTGATAATAGGTGGAGGTATGGCAGCATGTGGTGCTGCTACAGAAGCAGCATATTGGGCAAAGAAAAATGGACTCAAAATTACATTGGTGGATAAGGCTGCCCTTGATAGAAGTGGTGCAGTAGCACAGGGCCTATCAGCCATAAACCAGTATCTTGGGATCAAAAATGGTGAAAACACTCCTGAGGACTATGTAAGGTATGTCCGTCAGGACCTTATGGGAATCTCCAGAGAGGACTTAGTATTTAACATTGCCCGTCATGTAGACTCTTCTGTGCATCTTTTTGAAAAATGGGGACTCAGGATATGGACAGATGAGAATGGAAAGTATGTTCGTGAAGGAAGATGGCAGGTAATGATAAATGGAGAGTCCTACAAGATAATAGTTGCTGAGGCAGCAAAGAATGCAATCCAAGATGCAGGCGGAGAGATATTTGAAAGAGTATTTATCGTGGAGCCATTGGTAGAGAATAACAGATGCTTAGGTGCTGTAGGATTTAGCGTAAGAGAAAATAAATTCTATGTATTCAAAGCAAGAGCAACAATAATTGCTGCTGGTGGTGCTGTGCATGTATTCCGTCCGAGATCAGTAGGTGAAGGATTTGGTCGTTCATGGTATCCACCATTTAACACTGGCTCAAGTGCATACTTTACTATAAGAGCTGGTGCAGAGATGACCTGTCAGGAAGTAAGATTTATTCCTGTGAGATTCAAAGATGCATATGGACCTGTTGGTGCATGGTTCTTGCTCTTCAAATCCAGGGCTGTAAGTGCAGGTGGTGGAGAATATATGGTTACAAGGAAAGAAGAGCTTAAGAATTGGGCACCTTATGGACTTGCAAAACCAATTCCAGCAAACCTCAGAAATTATCTTGGTCAGTTAGATGTGGATGCTGGTCTTGGGCCACTTTACATGATGACCCATGAGGCAATAGCAAAACTGGCTGAGGAATACAAAGATGATCCAAAGGCATTCAAGAAGAAGATGAAGGAACTGGAAGCAGAGGCATGGGAAGACTTCTTGGATATGACCATATCTCAGGCACATCTCTGGGCAGCTCAGAATATAAGGCCTGAAGAGAAACCATCTGAGATTGCTGCATGTGAACCTTACTTTATTGGTTCTCACTCTGGTGCATCTGGTGCATGGGTAAGCGGTCCAGAAGACCTTCCAACTCCATATAAGTGGGGTCCAGTAAATATGACCACGGTAGAAGGGCTATTTGCAGCAGGAGACGCTTCTGGTGCATCACCACACAAGTTCTCATCTGGATCTCATGCAGAAGGAAGAATCGCAGGAAAATCTGCTATCAGGTATTTGGTAGAGCAGAATCCACCAGCACCACAGGTAGATGCATCCAAGATTGAAGAGCTGAAGAAGAAGGTCCTTCAACCTCTGGATACCTTTGAACAACATAAGGATTACTCAACTGATCCTACAGTCAATCCGAATTATGTGCTGTGGCGCCATTGCTTGGATAGACTCCAGAAGATCATGGATGAGTATGCAGGTGGAGTTACAATGGCATTTAAGACAAATAAACACCTGTTAGAAAGAGGTCTTGAGCTGATGCAATTCCTGAAAGAGGATGTAGAGAAGATAGCAGCCAAGGATCTGCATGATCTTATGAGATGCTGGGAAGTAATACACAGGATGTGGCAGGCAGAGGCTCATATAAGAAGTATTCTCTTTAGAGAAGAGACAAGATGGCCAGGTTACTACTTCAGGGCAGATTTTCCAAAGATGGATGAGGATAACTGGCACTGCTTCGTAAACTGCAAGTGGAATCCTGAAACAGGTGAATGGGAAATGATGAAGAAGGATGTATGGAATATGCCTGGAGTATAAATAAGTAAAAAAGTATAAATAAATTAAAATTAAAGTGTCCCAGCCCAAAGCTGGGACACTTTAAATATTTAAAAAATCGTGCGGAGGGGAGAAGGTGGAAGCGACAAATCAAAATATATTGGTTGTAGGTGGCGGAATGAGCGGAGTAACTGCTGCCTTAGAGGCGGCTGAAGCAGGCTATAATGTAATCTTAGTAGAAAAAAGGCCTTATTTAGGTGGGAAGGTAACTCAGTTTTACCACTATTTTCCAAAGCTTTGTCCGCCTAACTGTGGTCTTGAAATAAACTTTAAAAGAATGAAACAGAATCCAAGAATCCGCTTTTTTACCATGGCAGAACCTGTAAAGATTTCAGGAAAAGAGGGAGATTATGATGTAACCATAAAGATTTCTCCAAGATATGTAACTGAAAAATGTACATGTTGTGGAAAATGTGAAGAGGTCTGTGAAACAGAAATAGATAATCCTTTTGACTTTGGCTTAAGCAAGATAAAGGCAATATACCTTCCTCATGAATTTGCATTTCCAATGAGATATGTAATGGATCCTTCTATTGTAGGCACAGAAGAGGCAAAGAAGTGTCAACAGGCATGTCCTTATGGAGCAATAGATCTGGATATGAAAGAGCAAGTATTTGATATAAAGGCAGGAGCAATTATCTGGGCAGCAGGATGGGAGCCTTATGAGGCAAATAAAATCGAGTATTATGGCTTTGGAGAATACAAAAATCTCATCACTAATGTGATGATGGAAAGGCTTGCTGCTCCAAATGGTCCAACTGACGGTAAGATATTAAGACCATCTGATAATAAAGAAGTTAAAAAGATTGCATTTGTTCAGTGTGCTGGCTCAAGAGATGAAAATCATCTGCCCTATTGCTCAGGAGTATGCTGTCTTGCATCTCTTAAACAGGCTCTTTATGTGAGAGAAAAGAATCCAGAAAGCGAAGTTACCATATTCTATATAGATATCCGTGCACTTGATAGATATGAGGACTTCTTCACAAAGGTAAAACAAGACGAAAAAATAAACTTTATCAGAAGCAAGATAGCAACCATTACTGAAGAAGAAAATACTGGGGACCTGATTGTAGAAGGAGAAGACACCCACAAAGGTGAGCAGATAAGGATGAAATTTGACATGGTAGTGCTTGCCACTGGTCTGGTTCCCAACACCATAAACATAGAAGCACCAGATGTGCCAAAAGATAAGTTTGGCTTTATTTTAAGGGATGATGTGGTAAAAGGGATTTATGGCGCCGGATGTGTTAGAAGGCCAACTGATGTGGCAACATCTGTGCAAGATGCTACGGCGGCAGCTATAAAAGCGATTCAATCAATTTCCAGGAGGTAATGGAAAAAATGGAAAAGAAAATGGGAGTCTATATTTGCACAGGATGTGGCATTGGAGATGCTATAGATATAGAACCTATAAAGGATTTAGTTGATGAAGAATTTAATATTTCTATATGCAAAGAACACCCCTTTTTGTGTAGCCCTGAAGGGGTAGAGCTTATAAAGCAAGATATAGATAACGAAGGTGTTAATACAATTATCATATGTGCGTGTTCTCCAAGAGTAAATCAGGATGTATTTTTCTTTGGCCCTGACAAGATAGTAGAAAGGGTAAATTTGAGAGAACATGTGGCATGGAGTCAAGAGCCAAAAGATGAAGACACCCAGATGTTGGCAGAAGACTATGTGAGAATGGGATGTTCAAAGGCAAAAGATATGGAGCTTCCAGAACCGTTTAAGGCAGAGCAGGAGTACTCAAAAGATATCTTGGTAGTGGGCGGTGGACTTGCAGGTATGACAGCAGCGCTGGAAGTTGCAAAAGCAGGATATAAGGCAATAATTGTGGAAAAAGAAGACAGCTTAGGCGGATTTTTAAAGAAGATGAAGAAGAGGGTAGCACCACCTTATGAAGACCTCTATGATACTGGTTTGGAAGAGCTTGTAAAGCAGGTAAATGATAATCCTAATATAAAAGTATATACATCTGCTGTAGTAGAAAAGACAAGCGGTGCTCCGGGACTTTTTTCTGTACAGATAAAGACAAATGGCTCAGTAGCAGAAGAAAAAGTGGGTGCGATAATTCAGGCCACAGGCTGGGTTCCGTATGATCCAAAGAGGTTAGAGAGTCTGGGATATGGAAAATTTAAAGATGTTATAACAAATGTAGAACTTGAACAGATGGCTTCCAATGGTGGAATAAAAAGACCTTCTGATGGTCAATCACCAAAGAATGTGCTTTTTATTCAGTGTGCAGGGCAAAGAGATTCTGAACATCTTCCCTACTGTTCTTCTGTATGCTGTCTTGTAACACTTAAGCAGGCTGCTTACATAAAAGAGCAAGATCCAGAGGCTGTATGTTATGTGCTGTTTAAGGATATGAGGACAGTAGGTCAGGCTGAAGAGTTTTATAAAAAGAGCCAGCTTGCTGGAAATATCTTTATAAGAGGAACTATAACGCAGA
The DNA here is from genome assembly GCA_027064285.1 of Desulfobacterales bacterium. GTDB lineage: Bacteria > Desulfobacterota > DSM-4660 > Desulfatiglandales > JALVZP01 > JALVZP01. Next base: position 15,811 of record JAMOPX010000207.1, read on the forward strand.
TTGGTGAAGAAGGAGGAAAGCTCTTTATAGAAGCAGAGGATGAATTCTTGGGAGAAAAGATAAGGTTAGAAGAGCTGGATTTAGTAGTGCTTGCAACTGGTATGGTTCCAAGCTCTCAGCCAGAAGAAACACCAAAGATGAAGGCACCAGAAGGAGCAGAAGATGCTGATGAAGAAGGAATGATAGAAGTTCCGCCTGATTCGGGCTTTTATGCAAAACCTGCTCTTAATTTGGAATACAGGCAAGGGCCAGAGCTTCCTACATTGAGATATGGTTTTCCAGATTCTCATTTTATATGCTTTCCATATGAGACAAGGCGTACCGGTATATATACTGCAGGCTGTATAAGAAGACCAATGGAGACAGCCAGAGTAATAGATGATGCGACAGGAGCTGCAATGAAGGCTATTCAGTGTGTGGAGATGACAGAAAAAGGAATGGCTGTTCATCCAAGATCAGGAGATTTGAGTTATCCTGAGGTGAATCTCCAAAGATGTACCCAGTGTAAGAGATGCACAGAAGAATGTCCATTTGGTGCGATAAATGAAGATGAAAAGGCAAATCCTCTCTTCAATCCTACAAGATGCAGACGCTGTGGAACATGTATGGGTGCATGTCCAGAAAGGGTTATCTCATTTAAGAACTATTCTGTGGTGATGATAGGAAATATGATTAATGTGATAAATGTTCCTGAAGAGGAAGAAGAAAAGCCTAGAATACTTGTTTTTGTATGCGAGAATGATGCATATCCTGCTATTGATATGGCAGGTATCAAAAGATATAAGTGGAGTCCTTATGTCAGATTTATTCCTTTAAGATGCTTGGGTTCTCTTAACTTGGTTTGGATTGCAGATGCCCTGTCAAGAGGTATAGATGGGATTCTTCTGCTTGGATGCAGGCATGGAGATGATTATCAATGTCATTTCATAAAAGGAAGTGAGCTTGCAACAGTTAGGTTAAGCAAGATCTCTGAGACCTTAGAAAGGCTTGCTTTGGAATCAGAAAGGGTAAGATTTGAAGAGGTAGGTATTTCTGATTACTGGAGGATTCCACAGATAATAGAAGACTTTATGAATACAATAGAAGAGGTTGGTCCAAATCCATATAAGGGATTTTAGTCATGATAAGCTGGAATAATAACGCTCTTAGGGATGTGTTAAAGGAAGTGGATTACGCAGAAGAGATCTATAAATGTATACAATGCGGGATGTGCGCAGGATCCTGCCCCCTTAGGCATCACATGGATTACCCTCCTCGAAAGATTTTTGCCCTTCTCAGAACGGGCAATATAGATTTAGTCCTTAATAGCAAGTCCATTTTCCTGTGCACATCCTGCTATTCTTGCATAGTGAGATGCCCGCGCGGAATCCATGTCATGGACATAATGCACGGGCTTGCTCATTATGCCATAAAAATGGGAAAAATTTCCAGAAAAAATACAGCCACCTTTGGTCAGGAGTTCTGGAAACAGATTTATAAAAGAGGAAGGGTTGATGAGAAAGATCTTTCCAGAAGGTATTTCTTTTCAGACGGAATTGTTCAAGGGATAAAGAATGCTTTAAGCATGGCAGATATGGGAATTATTATGCTTCTTCATGGTAGAATGAAACTTCTTCCTGAAAAGCCCATAAAAGGCATAAAACAGCTAAGGATTATGTTGGATAAAGCTGAACAGGAGAGTAGAAGATGAAGTATTTTCTATATTGGGGTTGTAGTCTTGAGGCAAGCGGAGCAAATTATTTAAAATCTCTTAAACCTGTTTGTGAACTTTTAGGAATGGAATTTGAAGAGATAGATGACTGGAACTGCTGTGGTGCAAGTGTTTCTTATGCAGGAGCAAGGGATCTGTCTATAAGGGTTCTAAATGCAAGGAATCTTGCACTTGCTGAGATGCAGGGAGGATATGATATTATTGCACCATGTAGTTCTTGTTATATTCAGCTGATTCGCACAAATCATGAGCTAAGAGAAGATGAAAAGCTTAAAGAAAAAGTAAATAGCATACTCAGAGAGGCAGGGCTGACTTATAATGGAACTGTAAATGTAAGGCATATAGTGGATGTGCTTTATAATGATGTGGGGATTGATCGTATAAAACAGAAAGTAACAAGACCTCTCAGTGGACTTAAGGTTGCAGGATATGTGGGATGTCAGTCTGTAAGGCCTTATGGAGAATATGATAGTAAAGAGAGACCAAGGGTGCAGGATGAGATACTAAAGGCATTAGGAGCTGAACCTGTTAAATTTCCAAAGAAGATGCAGTGTTGTGGCTCAGGGATATTTCTTCCAGAGATGGAGCTCTGCATGGGACTTGTAAAAGATATCTTGGAAGATGCTATAGCTCATGAAGCCAAGATTGTCTCTACTGTATGCCCTATGTGTGCAATGAATTTAGAGCTATATCAAGGAAGAATCAATCAGCTCTATAATACTAACATACAAATTCCCATTGTTTACTTAACTCAGCTTATGGCAGTGGCTTTTGGTTTGGACCTAAAGGAAGGTGCTTTTTTACACATGAACTATATTCCACCAGAATATGTAATAAAACCTATTTTGATGCAAGGAGGTGATAGTAAATGAAGATTAGAGAAGCCCCAAGGTGTCCACATTGCGGGGTGGAGATGAAAAAATGGAGACCGCCTCTTAATTCTACATGGAGTGCGCCCTTTAATTGGGTATGTTTTAATGATGAATGCCCATATTTTGTGAGAGGATGGGATCATACATTAAAGACACAGGGGGTAAAAGCATCATACAGACACATGATAGATGCAGATACAGGGGTGGCAAGTCCTCTTCCTTGCTGGTCTTATGATGCTCACAAGGATCAAATAATAGAGTAAAGGATTAAAGAATGATAGATGAAAAAAAGCTTATTGCAAAAGCAATGCAAGAGATCTCTTTTGACAAAAGTTTTCTTATAACAAGCCTTAAAGAAGTAGATTATGGAATAGCAAATGCGATAAAAGAGAGGCTGGATATAAAAGAGCTTACAGGAAAAGATGTTGGTGTAAGGTTTGTGGATGTTAATGACTATGTAAAGCTCAATGTAGATGGAAATAAAGGATTAAGGAAAGTGCCGGATGCAATTATGATAAATGTTTTAAAGACAAAGATAAGTGATTCAAGAAATATATATATTGCTATAAGCCCTGATGTAAATGATAGCTCTCTTATTCACGAATTAGCCCATGCCTTAGATTACTTAACAGGAGGTGTTCTTCCTGCCTTTGCACGGGCTCTTTCCTTAGAATATTTTCTTCCCTTGGAGCACTTAGAGCATCCCTATGAATTTGGCAAGTGGTTTAGCTATTTAAGAGATAAATTTCATGTAATCCCAGATGCAGAAGATACAATAGTTTGTATCCTCTATGAAGAAGGTCTGCTTATAAAGAATTCCGAAATTAAGAATCCAAAAGGAGAAGTTCTTAAAAGAAAGTCTGATGCTATTATACGCTATTTAAGTGAAAATAGCGAAAAAATACACTCCATAATAAAAGACCTGCCAGGTTATTTGCCCTTATTAAGACATAGAATTTAATACCATTTGCCTATAAAAGAGACATTTGGTATTATCTCCCATCTCTAATAACTGCCTGGATAACTCCTCCAATCACTTCTCTGATATTGCCGTGTAAATACTATCTCTACAAACTCACCGAGAATTGCTGGAGAAGAACAAGACTAAACTAAAGTTACCTCAAAATCACTTCAGATAAAGGTTTCCTTACACCCTTTCCTCCGCTTTCAGCAGGGTAACCAATAGCTACTACTGCCATGAGTTCTAATTCTGATGGAATATTTAAGATCTGTTCCACTTCTTCTCTTTTATTCAATATCTCTCCTAACCAAACCCCGCCAAGGCCCATAGCATGAATTGTAAGAAGCATATTCTGGATACATGCCCCTATTGCCTGAATGTCTTTTACCCTATTGTAACTTTGGCTGTTATCCAAAAATACCGCAATACAAACCGGCGCATCTCTTATTATTCCGGAATACTTTGTGCATTCAGCTATCTTAGCTTTTAATTCCTTATCCTTTATTATCACAAACTTCCATGGCTGATTATTCAAACCAGATGGCGCCCATGTGCCCATCTCTATAATCTTTCTTATCGTATCATCATCTATAGGTTTATCTTTAAACTTCCTGATGCTTCTTCTATTTTTTATGACATCCACAACAATATCTTTTCTTTCCACTATACTTCCCTCCCTAAGATTTATGCCAAATAAAGTAAAATATAATATTGTTTAATATAAATCAAAATAACTTAATAAGTTAAATTTAAATAAACATTTATTTTTATAATACCAATACTAATTTAAAATTATCCTAAAAAATCCTCCTTAATATAAGGATAAAAAATAAGCCTTTTTAAAGTCTGAGGTGTAAAAGAGTTAACTATCTTATATAAAACATTTTCCAATTCTTCTATACTTTCTTTTATTAATGATCTGTTTATCGTTCTCATAATGGTTAATTATACACTATAAAATGATTTATACAATAGTTTTAGTATTAGTTGTGATTACACAAATGAGATTGCTGTCTCATCTGTAATCACAAAATTCTATGGAATACTGCTAAAGCAAGAACTGGCCAGGGAAGATGAAACCTTAACCAATAAAAAATCCAAGATAAGCAAAGATTAAGAGGTTAGCTGATTATCAGCTACAAATATCCAGATATAGGTTTAAAGCCCAAAATTTCTGCTGTGAAGCTGTTTTCACTTAATAGAGGGCTTAGTTGTGATTACAGATGAGATTGCTGTTAGTTGACAATAAAAATGGCATTTGTTAAAAGTTCTTTTCAGATATATAAATAAAGTGAAAGGGGTGAAGAAATGGATGCATTGACACCTTTTTATGAAGTAAATGAGGCCTTAGTGGCGATGGGTGCGGAAAAGTTGAATCTTTGTATGCAGTGTGGAATGTGTGCTGGTTCATGTCCTTGGCGTATAGTTAATGGCCCGTTCAATATAAGAAGACTTATAAGATCTGCTCAGCTTGGAGTGGAAGGTGGTTATGAGTCAGACGATGTATTGTACGGGTGCACAACATGCAATAAGTGTGTTCTGAAGTGTCCAAGAGGAGTGACTATAATTGATGTAGTAAGAGCTATAAGAGCAATGATCGCAGAAACAGGAGCAATTCCAGGAGTCCTCAAAACTGCTATAGGTAGTGTTCACAGCAATGGTAACCCGTGGTCTGAACCAAGAGACAAAAGGATGGCCTGGGCAGAAGGGATAGATGTTCCAAAATTTGATGAGAGCAAGGAGTATCTGTTGTTTGTGTGCTGTACCTCCTGCTATGACAAGAGAAGTCAGAAAATAGCTAAAGCAATGGTAAGTATACTAAAAAAGCTTGGGATAAGTTTTGGCGTTATTGGAGAGGAGGAGAGCTGTTGTTGTGAATCAATAAGAAAGATAGGTGATGAAGAACTATTTGCTAATACTGCGACTAAGAACATAGAGCTTTTTAAGCAAAATGGAGTAAAAAAGGTTATTACCACATCTCCTCATTGTTATTACACATTTAAGAATGAATATCCTGAGCTGGGAGCAGAGTTCGAGCCTATTCACTACACCCAGCTTTTAGCTGAGCTTTTAGATAGTGGGGAACTAAAGATAAGCAAACCTATTTCAAAGAAGATAACCTATCATGATCCCTGCTACTTGGGCAGACACAGCGAGGTATATGAAGAACCCAGAAAGCTTTTGTCTGCCCTGAGTGATGGAAATTTGGTTGAGATGGAGAGGATCAAGCAGGATAGCCTCTGCTGTGGTGGAGGCGGCGGCAGAGTATGGATGGAAACAAAGCCAGAGTACAGGTTTTCTGATGTAAGGATACTTGAGGCATGTGATACTGGCGCCCAGATTCTTGCGACTGCATGTCCATACTGTATTACAATGCTAGAAGACAGCAGAAAGACAAAGAACAAAGAAGATGTCATAGAGGTAAAGGATATATCCGAGCTTGTTGATGAGGCAATCTAACATCTAATGATAGCCTATATAGACTGTATTTCCGGAATAAGCGGGGACATGTTTTTGTCCTCGCTTATTGATTTAGGAGTTTCTGTTTCAGTCATAAAAGACGCAGTTCTGGCTCTGAATATAGAAGGAATTAAAAACTTCGATATAAAAGTTTTTAAAGAAAAAAGGCATGGCATATCCGGAAGCAAGATAGAGATATATTCTGAAGACACCGTAAAAAGTAGATCTTTCCTTTCCATAAAGGATAAGATCCAAAAGTCTGATCTTTCTTCCCAGATAAAAGAAAAAGCTATACAGATATTTGAGATAATAGCAAGAGCAGAGGCAAAGGTTCATAATTGTAAATTAGAAGAGGTCCATTTTCATGAAATTAGTGGGCTTGATTCTATAGTTGATATAGTCGGGGTTTTAATAGGGATAGATTACTTAGGGATAGAGGAGATATTTTGTTCGCATATTCCACTTGGCACAGGTACTATTAGGTCTGCTCACGGAATAATCCCTATTCCTGCTCCTGCCACCTTAGAGATATTAAAAGGACTTCCTGTTTATGGAACTGATATAAGAGCAGAGCTTGTAACACCTACAGGAGCTGCTCTTTTAAGAGGACTTTCAAAGGGATTTGGCTCAATGCCTGCATTAAGTATAGAAAAAATAGGTTATGGAGTAGGAAGCAGAGATCTGAAGGAGAGGCCAAATTTGGCGAGACTGATACTGGGAAAGCTTGTCGAGGGAAAAGAAACAGATACAGTGACTTTGCTCGAGACCCATATAGATGATTCTAATCCAGAGCATTTAGGATTTCTCATGGAAAGGCTTTTCAGGGAGGGCGTACTGGATGTAGCATATGTGCCAATATACATGAAGAAAAACAGACCAGGTGTCTTAATAAAGGTAATATGTCAGCCATCTGATATGTTTAAGGCAATGGATCTTATGTTCAAAGAGACTACTACCTCTGGCATAAGATATTCCTTTTTGTTCAGAAAAAGATTAAAAAGAGAGACCATAGAGCTTCAAACGCGCTGGGGAAAAGTAAAAGCAAAAAAGTATTATCTACCTGATGGCTCTTCGTATCTAAAACCAGAATATGAAGAATGCTTAAATATTGCTAAAAAATATGCTATACCCCTCAGGAAAATTTATCTTTATATCCTGAGGGAAGAAGCAGAATGAGATTGCTCATAATTCAGCCCACACACTATTACTCTCCATCAGACATGAGATTGCACAAGACAAAAAGTAGGGCATTGATGCCTCTTACTCTGCCTTATCTTGCGTCCTTGACCCCAAAGGAGTGGAAGGTAAGACTGCTGGATGAGCAATTAGAGGATGTAGATTTTAATGTAGCTGTGGATGCAGTGGCCATAACCACATGGACAATCAATTCTATCAGGGCATATGAGATAGCTGATAGGTTCAGGGAAAGAGGGATACCTGTGATGATGGGTGGCCCTCATATATACTTTCATGCAGAGGAGGCCTTAAAACACTGCGATGCTGTGTGCATAGGTGAAGGAGAATATATATGGAAGAACATGCTAGAGGACTGTGCAGCAGGAAGATTAAAGCAGATTTACAGGGCAGATAAATTTCATGACATGAAGGGTTTGCCTTTTCCTAAGTATGAGCTTGTAAGGCATAAGCTCAAATACGGGTTTATAAAGACCTATTCTGTTCAGACCTCAAGAGGATGCCCTTTTAGGTGTGAGTTTTGTTCAGAGAGATATTACTTAGGTACCAGTTATAGATATAGGCCTGTAGAAGAAGTAGTAGAAGAGATAAAAAGAATAGGAGCAAAATATATCTTTTTTGCTGATAGTAACTTTGCGGGAAAGGTCTCTCATACCATGGAGCTTATAGAGGCACTGATACCTCTTAAGATAAGATGGTCCACCCTGTGGTCGGTGAATCTGTGCAAAAATGACAAACTTATGGATCTTGCGAAGAGAAGTGGCCTCCTACATGTAAACATTGGAATAGAGAGCATAGACAGGGAAACTCTTAAAGCAATGAACAAAAGGCAGAACAAGGCAAGCGAATACAGGGAAATATTGCTGAAACTCAGAAAGAGAGGAATTAGCTATTCACTTAACTTTATATTTGGATGGGACACAGAAACGCTGGACATATTTGATTCCACACTTCAGTTCCTGATGGAAAATAAGGTGCCAGTAGCATACTTTAATATTCTGACTCCACACAAAGGAACCCCTCTTTATGAGAGGATGAAGCAGGAAGGAAGGATAATAAACATAGATGATATAGGAAGGTGGCCTGGGATAAAGTGCTATATAAAGCCTACTTACTGTACTCCAGAAGAGCTGGAAGATCGTATAAAAGACATGTACAAAAGATTTTACTCCATATCCTCGATATTTAAGAGACTCCCTTTGCCAATTACCCAAGCAAATATAGCTTCTTGGATAATAAATATGTCTCAGAGGAGGATAGCATTTTCTGATACAGCAGAAAATTTTGATGCATTCTAAGGAGGAGATAGTATGGAACAAAAAGAGTGTATTTTTTGCAAGATAGTCCAAGGTCAAATCCCATGCTTCAAGATATATGAGGATGAAAAGGTACTGGCATTTGCGGATATAAATCCGATTACAAAGGGTCATATCCTTATAATCCCAAAGGTTCATGCTGAAAGCATATGGGAGATACCAGAAGAGTATCTTACTGCAATATCGCACGCTGCAAAAAAGATTGCTCAAGCAGTAAAAAAGGTACTGGATCCTGTAGGAATAGCATTCTTGCAGTTGAATGGAAGAGGGGTAGGACAGGTGGTAATGCATTATCACATGCACCTTATTCCCAGGGGATCTGATGAACCAGAACTTCCTGTTTCACAGTGGGAGCTTAAGCCAGGAGATAAAGATGAGATCAAAAGGATTGCAGATAAGATAGCAAGCTGTCTTTAAGCTCTAAGCTATTCTAATAGTTCCACATTCCAGTAAAGGTAGTCTCTCCAGGATTGAGGTATATTTTTGTAACCTATTTTTATCCTTATGGCTGGAAGCCATTTTGGTCTTGTGGGTTTTTTAAGTAGTTTCATTCCAGCTTCTGTTGGTGTTCTGCCTCCCTTTTTTCTATTACATTCAGGACAGCATGTAACAATATTTTCCCATTCAGTCTTTCCACCCTTAGATTTTGGAATAACATGATCATAAGTGAGCTCTTCTGGAGAAAGTTTCCTGCCACAGTACTGACACGAGTAATTGTCGCGTATGTATATGTTCTGACGAGAAAATTTTACTGGCTTTTTTCTCCACTTTATCATCTTAAGAAGCCTTACTACAGCAGGAAGCTTTATAGTGAAACTTACAGAGTGTATTTCCTTGTCATATTCCTCCAGTACCTCCACCTTTCCCAGAAATAGCAGGTTCAATGCCTTTTTCCAGTCTATTATCTTCAAAGGTTCATAAGTTATATTTAACAACAGCACCTGCTCCATGGCTATATCTATTGGTAATATTTAAAAGTTTAAAAAAACTATAAAAAAAGCTTTTTTACATGTCAACCCTTCATGGATCTCCTCATCTGTAATCACAACTAAGCTCTCTTTTCACATCCTCCCTTTATTGTGGTCATAGTGCCAGCATACAATTTCATTCTCATTTGTCGTTACTGCGAGCAAATGCATAGGGATTTAAAAAGCAAGCTAAATCTATTATTTCTTAATAGCAAACATTACAAACAATTAGATGAAGAAAAGTTAAGGAAGTATTCAGTAGTGTTTATGCTGACAGAGATTGTTGGTATTTGGATAGGAAAGTTAATAACTGACCTTTCCTGCATACAGATGAGGCTCTTTCTTTATTGACAATTATATAATTATACTCTATGAAAAAAATATCAAAAGAGCTTGATATATCAAGAATGTTTGCTTATCATTATAATGATGCCGGAGTGGCGGAACTGGCAGACGCGCTGGACTCAAAATCCAGTGGGCTTCGGCCCGTGTCGGTTCGACCCCGACCTCCGGCATATTTTTTTATTTTTTTGTTGCAATTTTTGTCTTTTCTTGTAATTTTTTTGTTGAAACTTGTAAAAACTTTTGTTAGCAGTCTTTATAAAAATAGTGGTTTAATTTTTATAATTAACTATTTTAAATCTTAAAAGGGAGGGAAGTTATGAACAAAACTGATTTAATCAATGAAGTAGCCAAGGTACTTGGGACCAAAAAGGATGCTCAGAAGGCGGTAGATTGTGTATTTTCTACCATTAAGGAGGCATTAAGCAGAAAAGAGCCAGTTACTATTATTGGATTCGGCACATTTAAGGTTGCTAAAAGAAAGGCAAGAATAGGCAGAAATCCGAGAACTGGCGAAGAAATAAAGATAGGTGAAAAGAATGTGCCCAAGTTTGTAGCAGGCAAGGCACTGAAAGAGGCAGTATCATAATCCATTTTATAAAAACCCCATCAGGCTATAATAGCCTTCTGGTGGGGTTTTTTTAGGTAAAAAATGTTAAAACTTAAAAAGTTGGATATCTTTGATGGGAGAAAAGGTCCTCTTCTTCTCATTATTATGGATGGCATTGGACTTGGAAAAGAGGATGAGACCAATGCCGTATATCTTGCTGATACTCCCACCTTAGATAGACTTTTTAAAAGCCCTCTTTTTTGTAATCTTCAAGCACATGGTACTGCTGTTGGCCTCCCTTCAGATAAAGATATGGGAAATAGTGAGGTAGGACACAATGCCATTGGTGCTGGAAGAGTAGTGGATCAAGGGGCAAAGTTGGTAAATAAAGCTATAGCAACAGGAAAGATATTTGAATCCAAAAACTGGAATACTGTAATAGAAAGAGCGAGGAGAGGAGGGACTGTCCATTTCTTGGGACTTCTGTCTGATGGGAATGTTCATTCACATATAGATCATTTGTATGCCATGATAGATAAATGTGTTGAGCTTATGGTAAAGAGAGTAAGGGTCCATGCAATACTTGATGGAAGGGATGTAGAAGAAAGATCAGCTTTAAGATATGTTATACCTACAGAGAAAAAACTGGCTAAGATCTCAGAAGAAAAAGGACTTGATTATAAGATTGCCTCTGGTGGAGGAAGGATGAAGATCACTATGGACAGATATGGTGCGGATTGGGAAATGGTAAAAAGAGGATGGGAAACTCATGTTTTGGGAAAAGGCAGGCCATTTCGTTCTGCAGAAGAAGCAATTCGGACCTTTTATAAAGAAAATCCAGATACTATAGATCAGTATATAGATCCATTTGTGATCGTGGACGAAAATGGAAAGCCGGTTGGCCCTATAGTAGATGGAGATTCTGTTATATGTTTTAACTTCAGAGGAGATAGGGTAATAGAGATCTCCAGAGCATTCACAGAGAAAGATTTTCATGAATTTGATAGAGGTCCTCTTCCAGATGTGTTTTATGTGGGAATGATGGAATATGATGGAGATAAACATATTCCTCCCAATTACTTAGTTGAACCGCCAGTAATAGAAAAAACCGTAAGCGAATATCTATGTGCAGAAGGGATAAGAAGTTTTGCTATAGCAGAAACCCAGAAGTTTGGGCATGTCACCTATTTTTGGAATGGAAATAGATCCGGCTATATAGATGAAAATCTGGAAACCTATGTAGAAATCCCCTCTGATGAGATTATGGAATTTGACAAAAAGCCAGAGATGAAAGCTTATGAAGTCACAGAAAAGACTATAGAATTATTGGAAACTGGTACTTATAGATTCGGCAGAGTAAATTTTGCTAATGGAGATATGGTGGGGCATACAGGAAATATGCAGGCAGCAATAGTAGCTGTAGAAACAGTGGATAAATGTGTGGGTAAACTTATCTCAGTGGTAGAAAAGCTTGAAGGAATAGCAATTGTTACTGCTGATCATGGAAATGTGGACGAAATGATCACATATGACAAAAATGGAAATAAAATCCCAAAGACATCTCATACCTTAAATCCTGTTCCTTTTGTTATATGTGACTCTCAATATAACTATGAGTACCAAATGGCACACCTAAGGAAAAGAGGGCTGTCTAATATTGCAGCAACCATACTTAATCTTCTAGGCTATGAAAAGCCAGAAGAATATGATCCTTCCCTTATTGAATTCAGGAGGTGAAAAATGAAAAACATCCTGATTTTTGTTTTTGTTCTTGTTTTGAGTATGTTTGGTTTGTCTTTTGCAGCAGAAAAGATTTCAAAACCTACTCCTGCATGTCCTAATTTTTCTTCTTTTTATTGTAACAGCTTGCATTTTACAGGAGATGGAATGCGGTACTGGTATGAAAAAGAAGATGGATTCATGAAATTCACCTCAATTCCATATAATCAGCTTAGCTGTAAAAAATGTCATGTTACAAGCTGTGACAAATGCCATGCTGTAGAAAGAGATGGTAAGAAATACTTTTCTGTGGAGAGAGCAAGAAATACAAAGACATGTCTGCGTTGTCATGGAAGAGAAAAGTTGACATTTGCTTTTGATAAGAAAAGGGCATCTGAAGATATTCATCTGTCTGCAGGTATGGGCTGTATGGACTGCCATTCTGCAACTGATGTCATGGGAGATGGAACATTTTATGAGTCAATGCGTCAGAAAGGTGCGGTAAGTGCGGACTGTATGAATTGCCATAGAGAAGGGGATGAAGCTCCTGTATTTAATAAGAAGCTTAGGCCCCATAAAGTGCATCATGGAAAACTTGATTGTTCTGCTTGTCATGTAAGCTCAAGCATATCTTGCTATAATTGTCACTTAGGAGAAGTAATTAAGACAAAGAAAAAAAAGGGAAATTTTATTCCTATGAAGTCATGGGTTCTGCTTATAAACTATGAAGGAAAGGTATGTTCAGGCACTGTCATGAGCTTGGTCTATAATGGGAAAAAATTTATTGCTTATGCCCCATTTTTCACACATTCTATTATGTCTAAGGGAAGAAGCTGTTCAGAATGTCATGGTAATAGTGCGGTCAAGTTAATAAAAAAAGGAAAAAAAGTGCCTGTAGTAAGATATGAAAATGGAAAAATTATCTCATGGGATGGAATAATTCCTTGCGTTCCAGACAAATTGAACTGGGCATTCTTGGATAAACGGCAAAATAAATGGGTTCTCATGAAAGAGGGAAAAGAGGCTATCCAGTTTGTTACATATGGGAAACCTATAAATAAGAAACAGCTGAAAAAGTTAATGATGCCTTTTGGGAAAAAGAAAAGATAGTA
>JAMOPX010000208.1 GCA_027064285.1 Desulfobacterales bacterium
CCAAAGCAGTTTTTATTAATTCAAGATATTCCAATACTTGCTCTGACATTGATGGTTTTTCAAGAATCAGATCATATAGATCACATAATAGTGACAGTACCAAAAGATGAGATAAAAAGATGCGAGCAAGACATAATTGAAAAATATAACATAACCAAAACATACAAAGTAGTAGCTGGTGGTAAAAGGAGACAGGATTCTGTGAGACTGGGGCTCTACGCTGCTCAGCAAATAGCAAATGACAATGACTTAGTCTTGATCCATGATGGAGTAAGGCCTTTTATAAATGAGGGTCTTATTACTAATCTGATTGAAGAGGCTCAATCACATAAAGCTGTGGTAGTGGGGATACCTGCCAAGGATACAGTAAAAGAGGTGGATGAAAATGGATATGTGGTGAATACCTTGAGAAGAGAGAGTCTATGGCTTATTCAAACACCTCAGGTATTTAGATTTAAGGACATCCTTTATGCTCATAAAAAGGCCTATTCTGAATCCTGGAAAGGCATTACAGACGATGCTATGCTCTTGGAAAGATTGGAGATTCCTGTAAAGGTGATAATGGGTTCTGAGGACAATATAAAAATAACCACTCCTTCAGATCTAAAATTGGCAGAATTTCTTCTTAAAAAAGAATAAAATTGTTGACTTGTATTATTCATATTGTTTAGTATTAGCCCATCCCTAAAAGGAAGTATTGAAAATGAGCGAAATTAAAAGGCTTCAGCTTAAGATTCGGGAGCTTTTAAAAAAAAGGAATGCAATCCTTTTAGCTCATAACTATCAGAGGCCAGAGGTTCAAGATGTCGCGGATCTCTGCGGAGACTCCTTAGAGCTTTCAATGAAGGCATCTAAAACAGACGCAGATGTGATTATATTCTGTGGAGTCCGTTTTATGGCCGAGACCGCATCCATTCTTTGTCCTGATAAAAAAGTAATACTTCCTGTGAGGGATGCAGGTTGCGCAATGGCAGACATGATTAATGCCAAACAGCTGAGGGAGAAAAAAAAGGAGTTTTCTTCTGCTGTAGTTGTAAGCTATGTGAATACCACCGCAGAAGTAAAGGCAGAAAGTGATCTCTGTTGCACCTCTGCAAATGTCTTAAAAGTGGTGGATTCTATTGATCCATCTAAAACCATTTTTATGACCCCTGACAGGAATCTTGCAAGATATGCAAAAGAATACTCTAAAAGAGAAAATATCTTCTGGTGGAACGGATACTGTCCTGTACATGACAATCTCACATTAGAGCAGGTTCAAAAGGTAAAGGCTCAACATCCTGATGCCTTATTCATAGCCCATCCTGAATGCAGGATAGAGGTGCTCAGAGTTGCAGATGCTATAAAAAGCACTTCTGGTATGATAAAATATGCCAAAGAGGTGGATCACAAGAAGTTTATAATAGCCACTGAAATAGGGATCTTGCATCCTTTAAAAAAGGCGTGTCCTGACAAAGAGTTTATACCTGCAGATTCAGGTATGATATGCCGTGATATGAAAAAGACAGGACTTAAAGAAATAGTTAATGCGTTGGAGAGACTTGAACCAGAGGTGAAAGTTCCTGATGAAATCAGAAAAAGGGCAATATCAGCAGTGGAGAGGATGCTTGCGTTATGAAAGAGATTAAAGATAAAAAAGATAATATGGAGCAACTAAAAAAGCTATTTATAATGCCAAATTCTCCCGATAAGTTCGTGGAATTTGGACATGAATTGTTAGAGATGATTCACGATTTTTTTCAAGAAAAAGGAGGAATTCACAGCAGTATCTCCCTTCCAGAGCTCAGCGAGATATTTAATCAGACCTCTATTCCTGAAAAGCCTCAGCTCATAAAAGATGTGCTGAAAGAGATAAAAGAAAAGATAATAAAACACTCTGTTAAGGTGGGAAGCCCCTATTACATAGGTCATATGATAAGTGCGATACCTTATTTTATGATACTCTTAGAGATGATCATAGCAGCCCTTAATCAAAATCAGGTAAAGATAGAGACAGCAAAGGCCTCCAGTTTTGTAGAAAGAGAGATCCTTGCCTGGCTCCACAAACTGGTCTTTAAGAGAAAAGAGCGTTTTTACAAGAAAAATATTCAGAATCCAAAGGTGGCTCTTGGAAATATCACCTCTGATGGAACAATAGCCAACTTGACAGCACTTTTGGTGGCTCGAGAAAAGGCATTTCCTCCTGATGGGAATTTTCCGGGGGTAAGGGTAACAGGTATGGAAAAGGCTCTCAAGCATTATGGATACTCAAGAGGTGTTATAGTGGCATCCATAAGAGGGCATTACTCCATCAGGAAGGCAGCAAGTATTCTTGGAATAGGCGAGGAAAATGTAATCCTTATACCCGTGGATGATCATAATAAGGTGGATATAAAAAAGCTTAGAAGAAAGGTAAGACTTCTTACAGAAGGGAAAAGAAGAAAAAGGGCAAAGATTATAGCTATAATAGGTATTGCAGGAACTACAGAAACAGGAAATGTGGACAATCTGGAGGAGCTTTTGGAGATCTCAAAGGAGGTAGGAGCACATTTTCATGTAGATGCGTGCTGGGGTGGAGCAGCATTGCTTGTTGATGAATATAAGCATCTTTTTAAAGGCATAGAAAAGGCCGATTCCGTAACAATTGATGCCCATAAGCTTTTCTACTGCCCCATGACCATGGGAATTGTGCTTTTTAGAAATGAAAAGGATCTAAATTACATAAAGTACTCGTCTCAGTATGTAATAAGGAAAAACTCAGTTGACATAGGCCGTTTTACCATAGAGGGTTCAAGGCCATTTTCATGTCTTAAGCCCTGGGCAGCATTAAAGATAATAGGAAAAAATGGATATAAGCTTCTGTTTAAGCACGCAAAGAATTCTACTGAAACCCTCAAAGCAATATTGGAAGAAAATGGTAACTTTGAGGTCTTAAACGAACCAGAGCTTTTTATACTAATATACAGGTTTATTCCTAAGGAAGTGCGGGAAGAATTAAATCTTCTCTTGGAAAAGTACAAGTCAAACAAAAGAAAGAATAAAGAACTTGAACAAAAGATAAAAAAGATAAACTGCCTGATAAATGCATTGAATGTAAAGCTCCACAAAGAGCTCAGAAGGGATGACACCACATTTGTGTCAAGAACAAAGTTAGAATCCACAAGATATAGACCTTACAATATAGTAGTCCTGAGAGCAGTTCCCATAAATCCTCTTACCACCGAGCAAATACTGAGAAAAATAGTCTCAGTGCAAGCTTCCATAGGAATGAAATTGTGGAAGGAATTTAGACCAGCTTACCTAAGGCTTCTTGAACAAGAAGAAAGACGCGTTGGCCTCGTTTAAAAGCCGGATAGAGAAAGCAGCAGGTATAATAGGCTTTTTCACCTTCCTGAGCCGTATCTTTGGTCTTATAAGAGATATGGTCATAGCAAAGATGTTTGGTTCAGGAATGGTAACTGATGCCTTTTTTGTGGCCTTCAGAATACCTAATCTATTGAGACGGCTTTTTGGAGAAGGCTCACTTACTGTGGCATTTATTCCTGTATTCTCTGAATATCTGGCAAAAGATAGAAAAGATGCCCTCAGGCTTGCCAATGGATTTTTAAGTATCATTTCTGTGTTACTCGCAATAGTAGCCTTGCTTGGAATTATTTTGGCACCTTGGATAGTAAGACTTCAGGCATATGGATTCGGCACATCAACTTATGAATACAGGCTGACAGTTCTTTTAACAAGGATTACCTTTCCCTATGTATTCTTTATATGTCTTGTAGCCTTTTTTATGGGTGTGCTGAATTCTTTTAAGCACTTCTCTGCACCTGCTGCTGCTCCCATATTCTTGAATCTGAGCATCATAGCAAGTGCATTTTTTATATGCCCTCATTTAAAGATTCCTGTGGTTGGTTTAGCCATAGGAGTATTAATAGGGGGATTCTTGCAGTTGTGCTTACAGCTTCCTTGGGCCATAAGATATGGAATCAGAATTATCCCTTCTGTTGATACAATACATCATCCGGGAATAAAAAGGATTGGTGCGCTTATGCTACCTGCTATATTTGGTTCAGCAGTTTATCAATTAAACCAGTTCGTGGGCACACTGCTTGCTTCCTTCTTACCAAAAGGAAGTATCTCATGGCTGTATTATGCTGATAGGTTAGTTCAGTTTCCCTTGGGTGTTTTTGCCATTTCCATAAGTACTGCTGCTCTTCCATCTCTTTCTGATCATGCGGCAAGCGAAGATAAAGAGCGTTTTAAAGATACCTTTAAAAGGGCCTTGAGCATCACATTTTTTATCTCAATTCCCGCATCCATTGGGCTCATCCTGCTGGGAGAGCCAATAATAATGATATTGTTTGAGAGAGGAGCATTTACCCATATTGACACAGTCAATACAAGTTATGCCCTTATGTTTTATTCCTTAGGATTGTGGGCATTTTCAGGCGTGAGAGTTCTCGTATCTGCCTTTTATGCTATGCAGGACACCAAAACTCCTGTTAAGATAGCCACTGTTGCGCTCTTAGCCAATTTTGTATTGAGCGTAGTATTTATGAAATATCTTAAACACGGTGGCCTTGCATTGGGGCTTTCTTTGGCTTCATCTATTCAATTTTTTTTGCTCCTGTTTCTGCTTATACCAAGTATAGGTAAAGACATATTAAAAGACATGGCAAAAGATGTAGTAAGGTTCAGTATATGTGCCTTTTTTATGGGGATCGTGGTGTATAAGTGCCGTTGTTACATACCTATTACTGTTAATACTACTATTTTAACATGCATAATCAGACTCGCATTGTTGGTTATAATCGGGACCTTATCCTATCTGATTTTTGTCTGGATCCTGTGTGGAAAGAAAATCTTTGCTTAGCTCTTTCCATATATCAAGGATTTTTGCTCTTATGTCTCTGAACTGTTCTTCCTCTACCACTGGTTTTGCTTCTTGTAATGCAAGCCTGTGCATGGTGTATCTCATCTTTATATAAGCACTTTTCAGTAAAGAAGCGTTATCTTCATCTATAAGCCCGAGCTTTTCCAATTCATTTAAAAAGTGTATGTGAGCTCTCCATTTAAGTAGCTCTGGATATGATGGAGCATACAGTAAGGTTAAGTACTGTATGATAAATTCTATATCAATTAGACCTCCTGGATCATTTTTTATGTGAAAAATACCTGGTATTTTTTTGCTCAATTGAGATATTACCTTCTGTCTCATCTCCCATACCTCTTTGAATAGTTCCTTTTCATCTCTCTGCTTGGTCAGCACCTCATATCTGATCTTTTCAAACTCTTCAGCAATATTGTTGTCTCCACAAACTGGTCTTGCTCTCAAAAGTGCCTGATGTTCCCATGTCCATGCCCTTTTCATTTCATAATCCCTGAAGGATCTTACATTTACTGCTAAGATGCCTGAACTTCCGTCTGGTCTAAGCCTTGTATCCACCTCATAAGCCTTTCCCATCATGGTATGTGTTGTGAGCAGAGATATTATCTGCTGAGCCACTTTTGTGTAAAAGCTGATCTGATCAACGGTATCTCCATGATGAAGAAAAATAAGATCTAAATCTGAGGAATAAGAAAATTCCCTACCTCCAAGCTTTCCATATCCAATGATACAGAATCCCCTGCCCTCTTCTATATGTTCTAAGGCCCTTTTTTTCTGACAGTTTTTCCAAGCAAGCTTCATGGCTGCCTCTAACACCACTTCTGCTATATCTGTAAGATGAGAACTCACATCTCTAACAGAGATAATTCCTGCTATATCAGATGCAGCAACCCTAAGGATATTGGTATGTTTCAGTAAAGATAACTGGATCATCTGTGATTCTAGATCATCAGGATCTGCTACAGCCAGCCTGTATTCCATGTCTCTTTCCAGATCCTTTCTTGTGGGAGGGGTATAGAGATTTCTTGGATCAATAAGCTCATCTAAGAGCACAGGAAATTTGGAAACAAAGGAGATGATCCAGGAGCTTTCCTTTGCCAGTCTTATAAGATGATCTATTACATTAGGGTTTTCCAGCATAAGAGAAAGATAATTTGTCCTAAGAAGGATATTCTTTATAAGTGAGCTCAATCTCAAAAGAACTTCTTTTGCTTTTTCATCTTTTGAAAGTTTCCTTACTATGACAACTATAAGTTTTCTCAATATATCCCTTGCCTTAGGGGTTATAA
>JAMOPX010000209.1 GCA_027064285.1 Desulfobacterales bacterium
CTTCTTCTATATCTGAATCAAGATAGACCTGAATATTGTTATCGGATAAAACCTCTGTTATTAATTGATCCAGTCTTTCCTGTACCTTATCTCCTTTCCATGTATGAAAGATATTTCTTGCCTGACCACCTAATTGAGAAGATCTTTCCACAAGATATACTTTAAATCCCTGTGCAGAAAGGCTTTTTGCAGCTGTCATGCCAGCTATTCCACCACCAACCACAAGCACATCCTTGTTTATTCCCAGCTCTTCTTCTTTTAATGGCTCCATTAAAGCTACTTTTGCAACTGCCATTCGGATCAGATCTTTTGCCTTTTCAGTGGCTTCTTTTGGCCAGTCCTTGTGAACCCACGAGTCCTGATTTCTGATATTTACCATCTCAAATAAGTACTTATTTAATCCAGCATTTATAAGGGTTTCTTGAAATAGAGGTTCATGGGTTCTGGGAGTACAGGCAGCAACAACTATTCTGTTCAACCCTTTTTCTTTAATAACCTCGGTAATCCTATCCTGTGTATCCTGGGAGCAGGTATAAAGATTGTCTTCTACATATTCTACAAATGGTAATTTTTTAGTAAATTCTTTTAATTCTTCAATATTTATAACTCCCCCAATGTTTATTCCACAATGGCAGATAAATACACCTATCTTTGGCCTTTCTCCAAGCACATTCCTTTCTGGAGGGATCTCTTTTTTCTTTATAAGGGTGCCTCTTGACTCAGTCAAAAGAACCTGTGCCTCACAGGATGCTGCGCTTGCTTCTATAACAGAAGAGGGGATATCTTTTGGATCAGATAACACGCCACATACATACATTCCTTGTTTAGAAAGAGAAACAGGGCTAAAGGAACTGGTATGATAAAAGCCGTGATCAGTGAGTTTTATATTTAAAAGTTTAGCTATTTGTTGGCTTTCATCAGAGATTTCAAATCCCACAGACAATACCACCATATCAAACTCTTCTTCATTTATCTCACCATTTTCATCCACATATCTGAGAATTAGGTTTCCTGTATCAGCTTTTTCATATATAGTGTGGATCCTACATCTGATGAACCTTACCCCTTCTTCTTTTGCCCTTTCATAATATTTTTCATATTCTTTGCCATAGGTTCTCATATCCATATAAAATATGGCACAGTCCAGCTCTTCTGATGCATGTTCCTTAGCAATCACTGCCTCTTTTATGGCATACATACAGCACACAGCAGAACAATAAGTGTGGGTATTTACATCACGGGATCCCACGCACTGAAGCCATGCTATCTTCTTAGGCTCTTTTCCATCAGATGGCCTGAGCAGTTTTCCCATGGTTGGACCTGATGCTGATAAGATCCTTTCAAATTCAAGACTTGTAAGAATATTTGGATGATCTGGATAAAAATCTCTTTGTTGTTTTTTAGGATCAAATACCTTTGCTCCAGATGAAAATATCACTGCTCCTGTTTCTATCTCTATTTCTTGTTCTTGTTGGCTATGGTCTATTGCTTCTGCTTTGCATACTTCTACACACTGGAAACACTCACAGCAGTATCCACAGTTTATACATCTTTCTGCCTCTTTTTGTGCAATCTGCTCTGTATATCCAAGTTCTACTTCTCTAAAGCTTGTCTTTCTCTGCTCTAAGGGTATCTCAGCAACAGAAGTCCTTTTCTTTTTTGACTCTTTTTCTGGAATAGGTCTTAGATTTTCAGATTTTTGTTCTTTTTCCCTGCCTTCTTTAAGATCTTCTTTGTTTATGTATCTCTTTATGGATTCAGCTGCTTCCATACCAGCTGATATTGCCCTTATGGCTATATCAGGCCCTGTCTGTACATCTCCTCCTGCAAACACTCCTTTTATGCTGGTCTCATATGTTACGGGATCTACTTTTATTGTGCCATTAGGATTTAGTTCAAGTCCAAAGCTACTTAACAGCTCTGTGTCTGGTCTCTGGCCTATAGCCACAATAAGCTGCTGTGTTGGTATCTGATGCTCTGTTCCGGGTATGGGAATAGGTCTTCTTCTGCCAGAAGAATCTGGCTCTCCAAGTTTCATCTTTATGCATTCTATTGCTTTTATCTTCCCTGCCTCTTCTATTACACGTGTTGGTGCTGTAAGGTATGTGATTTTTATGCCCTCTTTTTCTGCTGCCTCTATTTCTTCTTTAAGGGCTGGCATTTCTTCTCTGGTTCTTCTGTATATTATCTCTACCTGTTCTGCTCCAAGTCTGAGTGCTGTTCTTGCCGCATCTATTGCTACGTTTCCGCCTCCTATGACACATACCTTTTTGCCTACTGTTACAGCCTCTTTCATGTTTACTTTTTTCAGAAACTCTACCCCTTGTATTACTCCCTGGGCATCTTCTCCTGGTATGTTTAAAGATATTGGCTTGTGTGTACCTGTGGCTATAAATATGGCCTTATATTTGTTAAGAAGTTCTTTTATGTCTTTTATAGGAGTATTGGTCTTTATCTCTACTCCAAGCTCTTGTATATATTCTATTTCTTTTTTAAGTATCTGCTTTGGAAGTCTGTAATCTGGTATGCCTACTCTGAGCATTCCACCAGGCTCTGGAAGTGCCTCGTATATTATCGGTCTTATACCTTTTTTTATCAGATGATAGGCACAGGAAAGCCCAGCAGGTCCACTTCCTATTATTACTACTTCTGCTGGTCTGTCCTTTACAGCAGACACTGGCACTTTGCTCAAATCTGCTGTGTCCGCTGCAAATCTCTTAAGCAGTCTTATGGATATGGGCTCATCTATTTCTGCTCTTCTGCATGCATGTTCACATGGATGCGGACATATCCTACCTATTACTCCAGGAAGAGGAAGTTTCTCTGCTATTATGTTTAGGGCCTGCTGGTATTTGCCCACTTTTATCATTTGAACATAGCCCTGCACATTTATCCCTGCAGGACATGCAATTCTGCATGGGGCCTTGTCTGCCTTTTGTATGCAGTAGGCTCCAGGAATTGCCTGTGGATATAGTTTGTAGATGGCCTTTCTATAGGAAAGGCCCTGATTGTATAAATCTTCTATTTGTACTGGACATACCTCTGCACATTCTCCGCAGCCTGTGCACTTTTGTAGGTCTATATATCTGGGATGTTGCCTTAGTTTTATCTTGAAATGCCCTGCTTCTCCTTCTATGGAGATAAGGTCAGCATTGGTAATGAGCTGAATGTTTAGATGCCGGCCGACCTCGACCAGCTTGGGTGAGATAATTCACATGGCACAGTCATTGGTGGGAAAGGTCTTGTCCAATTGTGCCATAACCCCGCCTATAGCACTGTCCCTCTCCACTAAGTACACGTAATAGCCACTGTCAGCAAGATCTAATGCCGCTTGAATTCCAGCAATACCCCCTCCCATTACCATTACAGAACCCTTTAGGTCTTTCATACCCTTTCTCCTCAAGTAAACATAAACTTTCTCTCCTAAATACAACATCAAAATTTTACTGTCAATAAATCACGAGGCTATTCAAAAAAAATACTTTCGAACAGTCTCATAAATCAGGTGCACAGAATTAAACATTTTTTTCTGAACTTACTTTGATAATTGTTTTTACATTTCCTCGAGGATTAAAATCTCCTGTGACTTCTAAAAACCGAGGTTTAAGTAGCTCATACAAGTCAGTATATATTCTGTTTGTAGCCTCTTCATGAGATATGTAGGTTGACCTATATGTATTCAAATACAGCTTCAGTGATCTCAATTCTACAATAAATTTATCTGGAATGTATTTTATCTTTATAGTAGCAAAATCAGGATATCCAGATCTTGGACAAAGGCAGGTAAATTCTGGAAATGAGATTTCTATCAAGTAATCCCTATCTGGATAAGGATTTGGCCATGCTTCTAACTCTGCTTCTAATATAGCCTTTTCACCATATTTAAGCTCTTCTTTGCTGTTCTGTTCCATTATTTTTTACTCTTTATCAGTTTGTTTTCCACTTTTTCTTGAAGTCTTTTTACTTTGTCATTCTTTACATACTCAGAAGCCTTGGCAAGAAATCTTGCTGCGTCCTTATATTTCCCGCCATTTACATAATACTGAAATCTCTTTTCTATTCTCCTTAACGCACTATCATCACTTACTTTAAATGAGACAGGTGAAATTAGCCTGTATGTTTCTCCTCCACATTCAGGACATTTTGGAGGAGGAGAATCTACAGGAGTAACCTCCTCAAATATATATCTGCATCTTTTACAACAAAATTCATAAAGAGGCATGATATAATTATTATATGCCTTTGAGAAAAAAGTGCAAAATGTTATTATCTAAAAAAAATCGTAGGAGAAACATAATGCTTACTGAAACAAGTGAATGGAAGAAGCTAAAAAAACATTTTGATGAAATGAAAAAAAAGTCCATAAAAGAGCTATTTGAACAGGATAAACACAGGATTGAAAAGTTTGTTATAGAAGATGTGGGTCTTTATATTGATTTTTCTAAAAACATCCTTACTGAAAATACAATAGAGCTTCTTATAAAGCTGGCTGAAGCTCAAAGGCTCAAGCAAAAAATAGAAGATATGTTTTCTGGAAAAAAGATAAACAATACAGAGGATCGTCCAGCTCTGCATGTGGCACTTAGAAACAGGTCTGACAACCCAATTTATGTAAATGGAAAGGATGTAATGCAGGATGTAAAAGCAGTCCTAAAAAAGGCAGGACAGTTTGCTGAAGACCTGAGAAATGGGAAGAAAAGAGGATTTACAGGGAAAAGAATCAGATATGTGGTAAACATAGGTATAGGAGGATCGGATCTTGGGCCTTCAGCTGTGTATGAAGCATTAAGAGACTATCATAAAGAGCATATAACTGTATTATTTCTCTCTAATGTAGATCCTGCTCAAATCGAGGATGTTCTAAAGATAGTGCCATGGGAAGAAACTGTTTTTATTGTAGCATCCAAGACATTCACTACCTTAGAGACAATGACAAATGCAGAAACGATCAAAAGATGGCTTTTAGAAAATGCAAAAGACAAAAATGTAGTTAAGTATCATTTTGTTGCAACCACTTCTAATAAAGATGCTGCATTGGAGTTTGGGATAGATCCAGAAAATATATTCCTGTTCTGGGACTGGGTTGGAGGAAGATATTCTCTTTGCTCTTCCATAGGACTACCTGTTATGATAGCCATAGGGAAAGATGGATTTTTTGAGCTCTTAGATGGATTTTATCAGATGGATCAGCATTTCAGGAATAAACCTTTTCGGGAAAATATCCCAGCTATCTTAGGTCTTATTGGTATCTGGTATAATAATTTTTTCGGAGCTCAAACCCATGCTGTAATTCCTTATAGTTACCGTTTGAGAAAGCTTGTGCTTCATCTGCAACAGCTGGATATGGAAAGTAATGGAAAAAGTGTGGACAGAGAAGGGGAACCGGTCTTCTACAATACAGGCCCAATTGTGTGGGGAGGGATGGGGACAAATACCCAACATGCCTTTTTTCAGCTATTGCATCAGGGAACCAGATTGGTGCCCATAGATTTTATTGGCTTTTTTAAACCCTCATTTACAATATCTGATCATCATGAAAAGCTCATCTCAAATATATTTGCTCAAGCTGAGGCCTTGGCTTTTGGAAGCAATGAAGGCCCTATATATAAGAGGTGTCTAGGAAACAAGCCTTCTAATATAATAATGGCTGAAAAACTTACTCCAGCAAGTGTCGGAAAAATTATAGCTTTGTATGAACATAGAACATTTGTGCAGGCATGTATTTGGAATATAAATCCATTCGACCAGTGGGGGGTGGAATTGGGGAAAAAGCTTGCAAAGAAAATAATAAAAGACCTATCTTTAGACCAGATAACAGAACATGATCCCTCTACCAAAAGGCTTATAAATAGATACAAAAAGCTGAGGATGTTAGAAAAATCTTTTGAATATCCTCGATAAAAGGATATTTTATAAGTTTTGAATATGTTTGCATCTATAGTATATAGAAGAGCTAAAGTTTAAATACAGCCTTTCCCTGATTTAGATCCATATCTATAGATTTATAGATAGGATTGACCCTCCCACGACTAAAGCCGTGGGATTCCCGCTTCAACGAGGGATGACTCGTAGACCTGCCCAAAAGCAGTTCCGCCGCCAGTGCCCTCTCCTCGGGCGTCACTTCCCG
>JAMOPX010000210.1 GCA_027064285.1 Desulfobacterales bacterium
ATGAACATATTCTTCGCTTACAGGATTAGGTATTCCTAAGGATGGAGGAATATCAGGTATAAGTGGTCTTGTTCCAGGATACTTTACATGTATGGTTACATAATCAAGCTCCAACCTTTTCTGTCCTTTATAGCTTCCTCTTTCTATCACATATTCTCTTCCTTTTTCTAAGATTCGATACACTGCCTGAAACCATGCATCTGGCAAATCCCTTGCCTCTATAAACTCCAATTCAAGCCCCATTATTCTTCCCCTTGTTTTTGTTCCATCATTTTAAATCTTAGCCTTAAATAAGCATTCTGAGCTTCTTCATTTTCAGGGGATAATTTTATCACCCGCTTGTAAAGTTCAAGGGCTTCAGAGTAATCTCCTCTTTTTTCCATAAGTCTTGCAAGCTGAAGCAATGTGCCAACATCATTGGGCTTTAATTTCAAGATATATCTTATATGCTTTATTGCTAAGGCGTCTTTCCCTTGGTACAGGTAACATAAGACTATATATTTCCTAAGCGTCACATCCTTAGGATTATATCTTATTCCCTTAATCATATAGGACAGTATTTCATTGCACTTACCTTTTGGCCATAGATAACTAAATAGAAAATAATAGGGATAGGTCAGTCTTGGATTTAGTTTTATAAGTATCTTGGCTTCCTTGTATGCCATTTCATCCATCTTCTTTGCCCTATATATCTGAAATAAGAGCTCGTGTGCATCTTTGTCCTCTGGTTTTTTTTCTATGTATGTTTTTATATGTATTAATGCATCGTCTATCTTCTGGGATTCATATTCTAATACAGCAAGATTATAGAGGGCTATTTCATTTTCTGGTTCAACAAGGAGGATTCTCTTATATATATTTACTAAAGCATTTTTATTCCCTTTTTTTTCTAATATCTTTGCCTTTAAGACAAGCGCCTCAAGTGAATTGGGATTTATAGATAGTGCCTCTTCCACATACTTTTCCGCTTCTTTTAAAACCCCTTTTTTAAAAAGGGTTTTGGCAAACTCTATTCGAGATTCTAAATCCTTTGGTTTTAATTGAAGAAGCTTAGCAAAATAGCAAGATGCTCGTGCCTCATCTCCGAGTTTGGAATATAGTTCATACATATTATAATAGATCTCTGGATCCTTATCACCCATATCTATTGCCATTTGATAATATGTAATAGCATCTTTATATCTTTTTATTTCTGTACATAAATAACCTAAGGTTTCATATATAGATATGAGTGTTTCTTTGTTTAAATTTTCAGAAAAATGTAAAATTTCCAAATATTCATTTATTGCCTTTTTAAACATTCCTTTTTTTTCATATTCTTGAGCAAGACTAAGGTTGATGTCTATTAGCTGATTTTGCTTTTCAGGAAAGAGAGAAAAACCTTTTTTGAGAAATGCCCTTTTTTGATCAAGTTCTTTAATATTTTTCAGCTTATTAAGCCAATCTTCAAAAGAAGGTTTTATAATCCAAGTAACGTGGCCTATATTCTGATTTTTAAACTTCACCCATATCTCAGGCTTGTATAGATTAAACATATCTTTGTCTGGCAATAGAGAAAAGATCATTTTTTCTTCATACACAAGAGACATTATATCCAATTCCTTACAAAACAGTCTTACATGAAGATTAAAAGGTATGTTCGTGAATATACGCAGTATCTTAACTCTGTCCTTGGGATAAAGTCTGAGTGTGTCTCCATCCAGTATCTTTTTTATCTCACCATTTTGCATTATGCTCATATAATAAAATTTATGAGGGCTGATAAATAGCCTATGCCAAAGATATAATGCATAAAGAAAGACCACACATATGCATAAAAAATAAAATATTATTTTTTTATAAAAAGGGCGTATTTGTTTCTTTTTGAGTTTTCGCTTTTGAGATGTTAGCCTATTTCTTACCAAATTCTTCTTTCCATATCAGCAATATAGGGCTTGCAACAAATATAGAGGAATAAGTCCCAACAGCAATTCCCACCAACATGGCAAAGGCAAAATCATGGATTACCTTTCCACCCAAAAAAAAGAGTGCAAGCACTACAAATAAGGTTGTAGAAGAGGTAAGAACTGTCCTACTTAAAGTTTCGTTTATACTTCTGTTAATCAGAATGGGAAACGGCTGTTTCTTAGGCTTCCTAAGGTTTTCTCTTATTCTATCAAATACTATTATGGTATCATTTAAGGAGTATCCTACAATGGTAAGAAGTGCAGCCACAATAGCCAAGGAGATCTCTTTTTGAGTAATCAAAAAAGCCCCTATAGTGATAGTTACATCATGAATCAATGCAATTATTGCTCCGAGTGCATATCTGAGTCTAAGAAACCAACATAAGCCAAGAGTTACCACCATAGCAATAAATATAAGCCAAGTTATTTTCACACCTAAGGAAGAGGCAGTATATACAGATATTATAAGAGCAGCTGCCATGACTATGCTCATCATCCACTTCATTTCAAATCTGCCAGAGATATATATGGCAATAAAGAGAATAGAGTAAAAAATAGCAAGAAGCGCTTTTTGTTTTAGCTCCTTACCTATCTTTGGCCCGACCATTTCAACTCTTCTTATATCAACACCTTTTTTGAATTTTGCAAGAAGAGCATCTTTTACCTGATCATGGACTTTTGCAAGATCTATGTTAGTTTTTCTAACTCTTATCAGATATTCTGCTTCTTTTCCTTTAAATTCCTGTATTATGCTGTCATTTAAGTGTATAGGCTTTAATGCCTCTCTTATCTCATTTATGCTTTTCTTTTTATCAAACCTTACCTGAATAACAACTCCTCCTGTGAAATCCACACCATATCTTGGGCCTTTCCATATCAACAAGAATAAGGTTATGAGTATAAGACTACCTGAGATAAGATAGGCTATTTTTCTCTTTCCTATGAAGTTTATATTTATGCCCGGTTTTATAATCTCCATTTTTCCCTCTCTTTATATCATCACTTTTTTAAGTCCTTTTATTGCATACAGATAATCAAATATGATTCTGGTTACAAAAATGGCAGTAAACATATTTGCCACGATTCCTATGCTCATAGTTACTGCAAATCCCCTTATAGGTCCTGTGCCAAACTGAAATAATATCAATGCAGCAATAAGAGTGGTTATATTTGCATCCAGTATAGTTATAAAAGCTCTTCCATAACCTGTATCAATAGCAGCTGTTGGACCTTTGCCAGATCTAAGCTCCTCTCTTATCCTTTCAAATATGAGCACATTTGCATCAACTGCCATACCAATAGTAAGAATAATTCCTGCTATTCCTGGAAGTGTAAGAGTTGCTCCAAACATGGCAAGTCCTGACATAATAAAAAGAATGTTCAGAATAAGAGCGAAATCAGCTATGATTCCGGCTAAATTGTAGTATACTGCCATAAACACGATCACAGAAGCGCCACCTACAAGAGCTGCCTTTATTCCTTTTTCTATGGAATCTCTTCCAAGACTTGGACCAACAGTTCTCTCTTCAATCACTTTTACAGGTGCTGGAAGAGCTCCTGCCCTTAAGACTATCGCAAGATCATGGGCTTCTTGCATTGTAAATGCACCAGTTATCTGAGCCCTTCCACCAGTAATTTCATCCTGGATCACAGGAGCAGAATAAACCTTTTTATCTAATATAATGGCAAGCCTTTTTTTGATATTTTCTCCAGTAATCCTTGCAAATATCCTTGCTCCTCTTGAATCAAAGGTGAGAAGAACATAAGGTTCATTTGTCCTGGGATCTATTTGTACTCTTGCATCAGTAATATATTCTCCAGTAAGAAGGGTTCTCTTCTTTAATAAGAAGGGTATTTTTATTTCTCTTCCTGTTCTGGGATCTTTTTTTATCTGATAAAGTATTTCATCTCCCGGCGGGATTCTACCTTTTAAGGCTTCTTCCACGCTATGTTCATCATCCACAAGCTTGAATTCTAAAAGGGCTGTTTTTCCAATAAGTTTTATTGCTCTTCTGGGATCTTTTATGCCTGGAAGCTGAACAAGTATTGTGTTATTCTGCTGTTTTCTTATGTCTGGTTCACTCACACCAAATTGATCCACCCTATTTCTTATAGTTTCAAGCGCTTGCTCCACCGCCATATTCATGATCTTGGTCTTTGCTTCTGGTTTAAGTATAAGGCTGATAAGCTTTCCTTTTTGAATAACTTTTAATTCTGGATAATTCCTTTTTACTATAGAGTTGAGTACATCACTGTTTTTCTCTCTCATAAGTCTGATGTCTATCCCTTTTAATCCAACTCTTTCTATTTTGAGATATCTTATTTTGTGCTTGCGCATTTCATGTCTTAAGTCATCTATCATTCTGTCCAAATGTGTTTCTACTGCCTTGTTTACATCCACATCTAATACAAGATGAATGCCACCTCTTAGATCCAAGCCCAGATGGATCTTTTTGTTAGGCAATATCTTTTTTGCCCAATCAGGCAGAGTATTATAAATAGGAAGGCTTGGAATAAGATAGATCAAACATATTAAGATTGCAAATCCCGCTAAAACAACCCTCCAAAGGATTCCTCTATTCATATCCGGTTCTCCATATATCTTAGTTATCCGCATAATTACGGATAACTAAAAGTGTAATACTATTGTTCTTGTGATTCCTGCTGAGCTCCTCTTCCAATAACATAGGAGATGGAGCTCTTTTGCACCTTTATTTTTACCTTTGGTGCCACTTCTAAGGTAACAGTATTGTCAGATATGTTTGTTATTACCCCATGAATTCCTCCTGCTGTAACAACCCTATCCCCTTTTCTTAAAGAAGCTAACATTTCTCTATGTTGCTTTACTTTCTTTTGCTGTGGTCTAATTAAGAGAAAGTAAAAAATAACAAACATGAGAATAAGAGGAATAAATACACTGAATCCTCCCCCTTGAGCTTGACCTGCTCCCTGATTTGCTCCCATTGCATAAACTAAAAAATTTAGCATAAATTTTCCTCCTTTTTATTTATTCTTTTATAAAATTCTTCTCTAAATTCCATAAACCTATCTTCTAAAATAGCTTTTCTTATTTCCTCCATAAGTTGCTGATAATAAAAAAGATTATGTATTGTGTTAAGCCTATACACCAAAAGCTCCTTTGTGGTAAAGAGATGTCTGAGATATGCTCTTGAAAAATTTCTGCAGGTATAACAGTCACAATCTTCATCCACTGGTCTCTCATCTTTTGAATAACAGGCGTTTTTTATAACAATTTTTCCTTCTTTTGTAAAAAGGGTTCCGTTTCTGGCATTCCTTGTAGGAATAACACAGTCAAACATGTCCACTCCAGCTGTTACCGCATCTATGATGTCTTCTGGTTTTCCCACACCCATAAGATAAACCGGTTTAGCCGTAGGAAGAAGCGGAACTGTTTCTCTTACAATCCTGTTTCTTATCTCTTTTTCTTCCCCTACTGAAAGTCCTCCAATTGCATAGCCATCAAAGTCCATCTGAACCAGCTCTTTGGCGCTTTTTTCTCTCATGTCCATGTAAACTCCACCCTGTACAATCCCAAATATTGCTTGATCCCTATTTCCTTTCATTGCAGTCAAGCACCTTTTTGCCCATTCTGTAGTTCTCTGAACTGATTTTTCTATATAGCCCTTTTCTACAGGATATGGTGCGCATTCATCAAATACCATTATTATGTCAGATCCCAGTGATCTCTGGATGGAAATAGCATCTTCTGGTCTTATAAAATGTTTTGAGCCATCCAAGTGCGATTGAAATAACACCCCTTCATCTGTAATCTTTCTGAGCTTTGCCAAGCTAAATACCTGGAATCCTCCGCTGTCTGTGAGTATAGGATGATTCCAGCTTATAAATCTATGAAGTCCTCCTAATTCTTCTATAAGCTTATGTCCTGGCCTCAAATAAAGATGATATGTATTGGCCAAAATTATCTTTGTGCCTGTTTCTATAAGATCATCTGGGGACATGCTTTTTACACATCCATAGGTCCCAACAGGCATAAAAACAGGTGTTTCAAAACTGCCATGAGCAGTTTTTAAGATTCCAACCCTTGCTCTTGTATATTTATCTTTGTGTAATATCTGAAACTCTATTCCCATAGTCAACTACTCCTCCCTACGGGAAGGAGCTTGTAGCTGATGTTGAAT
>JAMOPX010000211.1 GCA_027064285.1 Desulfobacterales bacterium
AACTTACAAAATAGCTTCGGTCTCCCATATATTGAATGCAGAATTCACAGCAAGATTTGAACACTGGACAATCATCTGTAGACACAATTTTCTTGACAAGCGCCTCTTTTACCGATTCTATAAATTAAGAAGTCTCTATCTATAGTAACTATTTCATCGAGCTTAAGTTTCTCTGCCACATAAACTAAACAGGCATCAGCAAAATCCATAGGCACATCTCTATAGGTATCCATTAACTGTTTTATTCTCTTTATATCATCATTTCCGATAGGGAAAATCTCAACTCCACCTCTATATACCCACTCTAAAAAATCAAGCTGAGCTTGTTTGTTAAAGTCTAATAAATACAAAACTTCTGTTATAGAAGCTAAAGTGGTAACTAAAACACACGGATTACCTTTTAAGAATTCAACTATTTCTTTGTGATAAGTATCGGAGGCATCAAATAGAGCTATTAATGGACCAGAATCAATTAGAATTTTTTTCAAACTTTTTCTCCAAAAGTTTTTGTTTTAGAATTTTTTTCTTATCTACAGAGAGATTTCCTTTTCCACTTGAATACTTCCCAAATAGATCTCTTCCAAGTTCCCAAGCAGAAGACCCTTTATCAAGTTTTTTTAAGTAATCCTCTATACTTCGTCTTATCAGCTCCGATTTGGTTATTTTGAACCTCTTTGCAGTAACTTCTAATACTTTTTCAAGCTCAGGTTTAAGCCTTACACTTATCATATTATTGCCTCACAATTATTCTTACTTTGATCTGTATTACATTAGTGTAATACTAAACCAGAAGAAAATCACGCACATTTTCAATCCATAAGCAATTTTCGGGGGAAACGAATCACTTTTATGCGTTTACGTAAGGTCAAATTATAAATTTCTAACTACTTATGAGACTCTTCTTACAGGAAGCTCTATCACAAAACATGTTCCTTTTGGCTTATTATCATAAACCCTTATAAATCCATCGTGGTCAGAGATAATAGTGTTAACTATAGTAAGGCCAAGACCTGTGCCATGCTTTTTTGTTGAAAAATAAGGCTCAAAAAGTCTTGCCTTGTGTTCAGGAGGAATCCCGGGGCCAGTGTCTGCTATCTCCAATTTTACTATGTGTAGTTCCTTTTCATACCTAAGGCTTATTCTTATTTCTCCTTTTTCATTCATTGCTTCTGCTGCATTTTCCAAGATGTTCAGTATTGCTCTTTTTATCTGTGCTTTATCTAAGTTGAGCACAGGTATATCCCCATTTCTATTAAACACAAATCTTATTCCTTTATGTGCTTCCTTAAAGAGGGCAAGGGTTTCTTCTGTAATCTCCTCTATCTTAGAAGGAGAAGGATTGCAGGCCGGCATTTTGGCAAATTTGTGAAACTCATTCACAAGTGCCTTTAGCTCTTCCACCTGGGTGATAATCATATCTGTACACTCTTCTAAAAGAACCTTTTCTTTCTGCTCTAATATTTGTGCAAGTCTTCTTTTAAGCCTCTGAGCAGAGAGCTGAATAGGAGTAAGAGGATTTTTTACTTCATGTGCGATCCTCCTGGCAACTTCCCTCCAGACAGCCATTCTTTGGGCCTTTTCTATCTCTGTCAGATCTTCAAAGACACAGACCATTCCCATGTTGTTTCCCTCCTCATCCCTGAGCAGATTAAGAGAAAATAAAAGGCTTAAGCTTTTTTCTCCAACAGAAACACTCGTCTGTCTTTTTGCACTGCCTTTTAGAACAAGGTTTTTATCTGATAAGACCTGAGTTATAATCCTAGAGCAATCAGGTGGGAGGACTTCTACAAAGTATTTGCTAAGTGCCTCAGTTCCTTTGAGATCAAACATATTTTCAGCAGACTTATTTATTGTCTGGATTCTTCCTTCAGGATCCAAGGAAATCACCCCTGCTGCCACATTTTCCAGCACTATTTCCATATACTTGTTTGCTTCCTCTAACCTTTCCTTGCTCTGTTTTAGATCTGAAGTCATCTTGTTAAAAGAATTGACCAAATATCCGATCTCATCTTTTGCATCCATATCTATGAAAAAGTCATAGTCTCCTGCTGCTATACGGTTTGTGGCTTCCACAAGTTCTTTTATAGGAACAGTAATCTCCTTGGATAGATAAAATCCAAACCACATAGAGGAGAATATAATGAGAAGAGTAACAATAGATATGGTAATCATGTTGCTCAGTTTAATGGGCTGTTTCATCATCTTCAATTGCTTGTATTCCTGTACCCCTTTTGCAATAGTGTTCAGCTTGTTGGTAAGTTCTTTTGGTATAAACCTTATAAGAGAGAGAATCCCCACACACCTATCAGGTCTTACTCTGGAAAATATAGGGATAAATCCAAAGACCATATCTCCGCGAGAAAATAAGTGCGTAATGTATATGGGCTTTTTTTTGCTTAACACCTTTTTCATTATGTCTTTGTTCTTAACAATGGCCTTATTTACTGCGTCAGGATTAAATCCTTCTTTATATGAAAATCCAATTATAGAGAGATTCTTATAAAAGACCTGAATGCCTGAAAGATTATGCTCTAATCTCTTTTCAGTAAGCATTTTGTGAAGTTTGGTCCTGTTAAACCTGAGCAAATACCCTTTTTTTGTTATGGTTTTGCTGATCCTATCTCCTACATATATAAGCTGTTCAGTAATTTGCTTGTAGTATTGTCTGCCTATCTCTAAAGAATTTTTCAATGATCTGTCTATTTGAAGATTAAACCAGAACTCAATAGAAGAGGATATAAACTTTACTGAAATAAAAAAGAGTATAATGGTGGGTATAAGGGATAAGGTCATAAAGGCTAATACGAGTTTTGTCCGGAGTTTTGATCCTAAGACATTTTTTCTTCTCTCAAAGAAAAGCTTTACCAAGTTTCTTACTGTCAAGTATAAAAGCAGAAGAAGAAGTATAATATTGAGGTTGATAAGAGCGAACAAGAGAATATTGGTGGAAAGTGGGAAGTTTAAACTCCATCCCAAAAGCCTCAGGCCAATGTTGGTGAGTATTATGACAAGAAGACAAAGCAGTATTATTATGTATCTTTCTCTTCTGCGTCTTTTTAGATCCTTTTTTTTTAGCTCTAAGTACTCTGCCATTACTACTTATATTTGAAGTTTATCTTATACCAGTCTGTTTCAAAATTCCACAGAGACAGAAAGAAGAGCACATAGTGTAAGTGGAAGGGAAGTCTTATCTTGTCCAGCTCTGCTTTTATCCTAATTTGATATTCTTTTCCCTTTTTTAGTCTTTTTGTTTCAATGAGTTTGAGATCAGTTATACATGAAAGAATCTTTTTGGCCTCTTCCAAGTTTCTCAATACAAGCTTTTTGCTTTTTCTCTCAGAAAGATTTAGATTATATACTTTCTTTATACTATTATAGTGGATACTATGCACAACCTTTAGATCAGCCAGTTTTTTATCCTTCCAGCACCTCTTTACTTCATATACTCTGATTATAAAGACAAATCTCGTGTTTACTCCATTATTTATTGCCTGAATCATCTTCTTTGTAAAACAATCTGTAACCTTAAAAGAAATAAATAATGCATTTTTATCTATCTTAGTATTTATGTCCTTTATAAACGCCTTTTTTGCGTAACAGGGAACAGAAAGACATGCAAAAAGCAAGATAATAAGGACACATAGTTTTACATATTTCATGTTGGAATTTTTATCCAATAGACAAGTAAATTTCAAGTTATGTTGGTTTCTTAAAAAGCTTACTGTGGGAATAAGAAAGCGCTGAAGTGATGAATGAGTCTGCCCACCTGCTATTTCCCAATGCGTGAATATGAGTATAAGTAGCAAGG
The DNA here is from genome assembly GCA_027064285.1 of Desulfobacterales bacterium. Classification (GTDB taxonomy): domain Bacteria; phylum Desulfobacterota; class DSM-4660; order Desulfatiglandales; family JALVZP01; genus JALVZP01. The sequence goes on from JAMOPX010000211.1 coordinate 3,809, forward strand.
GTATTTTTCTTTACCGCTCCATCCTGTTTTTCATAGATCCCTTTTCCCCTGAGCATCTTAAAAGCAAACCTTATTTCTCCTTTTTCCAGTATATTAGCTTTTGAATAATGAAACTCATGTCCTTTTATCCTTTTTCTCTGTTCAAAAAAGGGATTTGTTCCACAGACCTCCAGTACCGTATATCCATGTCCTTGAGGTTTTTTTTTCAGAAAAAAATTTATTGGAAAAAATCCAACCATTGGATATTCTCTATGTTCAAGCACAAGTGATTCTCCAAGATACATAAGTCCACCACACTCCGCATATACAGGAATTCCTGCCTCCATTATTTCTTTCAATCTCTTCCTGAACACCACATTATTAGCAAGAGCCTCTGCCTGGGTCTCAGGAAATCCTCCTCCTATGTATATTGCGTCCAGATCCGGTATTTCCCTATCCTCCAGTGCATTCAATCTTATGAGCCTTGCTCCTCTCTGTTTAAGAGCATCTAAGTTTTCTGGATAATAGAACCAAAAGGCCTTATCCAAAAAGTAGCCTATTTTTACCTCTCCTTTGCTATCTTCTTTTTTCTTTATGTAAGTCCCATTCAGATAGGGTGTCTGTTTCGCAATCTTTATTATTGTATTTATATCCAGATAGTTTGCTACTATATCTTTTGCCCATTGCACCACCTTTTCTGCTTCTTCTCTCTCCTGATGAGGCACAAGTCCCATATGCCTTTCCCTTAAGAGATTTTTTCTCAACTTTGGAATAGCACCTACTACTGGTATTCCACAGTAATGCTTTATGCAATCTTTAACAAGATCTTCCTGTCTTTTTCCTGCAACCCTGTTTAATATAACCCCTTTTATCTGTACATTTCTATCAAATACCTGACAGCCTTTTAAGATAGCAGATATAGTTCTTGTACTCATGGACACATCAAGAATAAGCAGAACAGGTGAACTTAACATCTTTGCCAGCTCTGCTGTGCTATATCTTCCCTCCAGATCCATACCATCATAGATTCCTCTGTTGCCTTCTACTATAGCTATATCTTTGTCAACAGAGTTAAGCAAAAAGGAGGCCATAAGTTTCTCTTTTGGAATCAAAAACGGGTCCAAGTTAAAACATTTCTCTTTTGCCGCAAAGGAAAGCCATCCAGGATCAATAAAGTCAGGGCCTTTTTTAAAGATCGCTACTCTATATCCTTTTTCTTTTAGAAGACCACAGAGTCCTAAGGAAATTAAAGTCTTTCCTGAACCACCTCTTAAAGCAGCAATTACCAATCTCGGGCAATAAAATAACATATCTCTTTCCTTATAAATTCCCTTATAGTTATCCGCCTAATTGCAGATATATAATAATAACTGACCTTACGCAAAAGTTTCTGTCTTATCTGTATGCAGTATAGGGGTAAGACCGGAAGTGGATATAGGGGCAAGGGGTTTTTCGGATGCGACTGTCGAAAGGGCGCTGTCTCTTCGTGGCTTATCTGTGGGGGAAACCGCAGCCTGTCACTCAAGTCTCTCCAAAACAAGCATAGTCCTTTATCAGACATCCAAGCCCATTGGTAAGCATATTTGATTAACAGCTGAGTGACGGGAATGCGGAGGGGGCAGATATCCCCCGCAGATAAGTCACTGAAGAGACCAGCCCGAGAGACTCGGAGCAGACGAAAAACCCTTTTGCCCCAATACTGCATTTGCTGTTATTCTCTCCTCATGAGATAAAAACTTTTGCGTAAGGTCAGATAATAAATTGTTTTCCTTTTATATTTCACAATCTTATAGTATTCCGCAAAGTTTGATATTTTGCAGAATACTATAGAAGAATATCAGATTCATGATATATCATCAATTTATCTTTTGCCTCATCAGCAATTCTTGGTGAATTTAGAGAGGTAATATTTACAGGGCAATAGGAGAGAAGTGATAATAATTTTTCGTATTTTTCGTAAAGTATTGGGGAAAAAATTGTAAAATAGTATTATGGATATCATATAATCAAAGCTATAATAGAAAAACCAAAAGGAAGGATTATAGTATGCACATAAAGAAACATTTAAGTTTTAGAGCCTTAAGGGAGGAGTTATCGAAGCAGTTATTAGAGATGGGAGATAAGATGGATCAAAGTAAGATCAAATATAGTATACATGACTGTTTTAGAGTGCTTTTGCCATGATGTTTTTTCGAGAGTGTTTACACTTAGATAGATATATAATAAAATTTCTACAAAAAAACCCAAATGGGAGGGGTTATGATTAAGTGTAAACATTGTGGATCAACGCAGATAGTTAAAAACGGCTTTGTTCGC
>JAMOPX010000212.1 GCA_027064285.1 Desulfobacterales bacterium
AGGATATCCTTTTAGCAGCACACTTTTTTGCCTCCCAAGCAACTATGCTGTTTTCTCTGTTATAAACAAGTAATCCATGTCTTGGAATAAGAGCTATTAACCTTCTGAAGTTTAAAACAATCTGGTCCAAGCTTGTGTAAATATCTGCATGGTCAAATTCTATTCCAGTGACAACCGCGACAAATGGATTGTAATGCAAAAACTTTGGTCCTTTATCAAAAAAAGCAGTATCGTATTCATCCCCTTCTACGATAAAATATTCTCCAGATGGAATCATAAAATTAAATCCTGTGTTTTTGGAGATTCCTCCACAGATAAGTCCTGGTATAAAACCAGCTTTTTTAAGTATCAGGGCAGTAAGGGTGGTTGTGGTGGTCTTCCCATGTGTTCCCGCAATAACAATGCTTTTTCTGTCTTTTAAAAGAAATTTTCTGATTGTCTGGGGAAATGAAAGATATGGAAGCTCTTTTTTCATGATTTCCAAAACTTCTGGATTATCCCTTCTTATAACATTTCCTATGACCACGAGATCTGGAAGCTCTTTTAGGTTTGCAGGATGATACCCCTTGAGTATCGGAATGTTTAAGGAGTTTAAGAGTTCACTTACAGGCGGAAAGGCATTTTGATCAGAACCTCTTATTTGAAATCCCATACCTTTTAATATCCCAGCAAGAGCAGACATGCCTGCCCCACATATTCCCATCATGTATATGCTCTTTATCTTTTCAGGAAGAAAGTTTTTTTCAGGATCAAGCATGATATTCACCTCAGGTTATGCATCAACCAGATAAGATTTTTTCCTGCAAACAGCTTTGCAATCCAAAGCATAGGATAAAGCAGAATAGATGTAAGTATCTGGGTTCCAGCAAAATTATCTAAAAGAACTATAAAAAAAAGGATCATAAGACCATATTTTCCTATTTTTTGATACTTAATGGACATATCGTATGAAAGCAGATTTTCTAATATATGTGATCCATCTAAGGGAGGTATAGGAATAAGGTTAAAAAGCGCAAGTCCTATATTCATGAAAAGCAGATACAGAAGTACAAGCTGATAAAGTTTTGACGCAAAAAGAAGATGCCTTATCAAAAGACCCACTATAAGAGCTGCCAGAAAATTTGCTCCCGGGCCTGCTGCTGCCATAAGCATGGTATCTCTTTTGATGTTTTTAAAATATCTCGGATCTACAGGTACTGGCTTTGCCCATCCAAAGTTAAACAAAAAAAGCATTATTGCTCCCAGAGGATCTATGTGATGAAATGGATTCAGAGTAAGCCTTCCTGCCATCTTAGCAGTAGGATCTCCGAGAGCATAAGCAACCCTTCCATGTGCATATTCATGAATAGTAATACAGAAAAGAATTACCGGAATCCTGACTATCCAGTCAGCAATGTTAAAATGCATTTAGTACCTTCTCTTTAATCTCCTCTGGGATATCAAAGACCTGATTGCTTGGTGAAAGAGGCTCCTCTTTCATGAACTCTGGTAGCGTGTCTGTTGCTGGACCAAGACCGCACATTCTGTTAAACTCAAGCTCTTTTTTTATTATAGACCTCCCGAAATCCATCACATCCTTTTCATCCCAGTCCCATCCATAAAATGCATTTACAAGCTCTGCCATGATCTTTGCATCTGCCTCTGCCCACTGGCAAAATCCCATTGAATCATATGCAGCAACAAGCATCTGTTTTTCTGCTGCCATCTTTGCAAGTTTTTCTGGTTCATCTTCCTGAAAAATAACTATTCCTGTATGATCAGCTCCCTGAGGACTTATAGAATATCCTATTCCTGTTCCTTTTTCCCTTCTGGGATCATGTGCTGGTATCCCAAGCCCTTTTACCACTGGGACCCTGCTTATACCAAATACTTTTGCTGTAATCTCAGCCCCCTGACCAAGGATTCTACCAAGAACTGTTCCTTGCCCTATCTCATTTACAAGCTCTAATGCTCTTCTTCCATCTCCAAAGTTTATAAGTCCTGCATCATGTGCAACTCCCAAGGTTACACCTGTTTCCATAGTATCAATTCCAAAGTCATCACACATCCTTTCAAGCATGATCACAATATCCAAATCATCAATTCCTAAGTTTGCCCCAAGCAGTGCAGCAGATTCATATTCAAATCCTGCAGTAATAAATCTTCCATCCTTGTCATGGATCACATTAGAACATTTCACAACACAGCCCGGCATACATATATGTCCAAAGCTTCCGCCTCTTTTTGCATTAATTTCACTCACTGCTCTCCCGCCTATCTTTTCTGCACCCTCAAATGAGCCCTGCCTGAAACCTCTTGTAGGAAGAGCACCTATTTTGTTTATGAATGTTAACCCGCCTATTGTTCCAAATTTGGAAAGTAGCTGGGTTGCCTTTCTATCCAGTATCTTCTTTGTGAACTCTTTACATACGCTCTGAAACTTATCCTTGTGCTTAGGTTCTCTCAGTTTCGTCCCAGAGTCATCCATCACAATCGCCTTAATGCCTTTTGCTCCCATAACAGCTCCAAGTCCACCTCTTGCTGCATGTCTGGATGGCCTTCTATCTGGATCTGTGGATGCAATAGTTGCAGCGCTCATGAGCATCTCTCCACATGGTCCTATACAGAGGATTCCCACATCCCCATATTTGTCTTTTAGTCTCTCGCAAAGCTCGTAATTTTTCAGGCCTTTGAGCTCATCTGCTGGAATCAGATTTGCACCATCTCTGTTTATGTGCAGGATAAAAAACTTATCAGAACTTCCTTCAAGAACAACTGCCTTTATACCAAGCCTTCCCAGTTTATATCCGCAAACCCCTCCCACATTTGCCTCTTTTATTCCTCTTGTAAGAGGACTCTTTGCTGCTATGGACAGTCTTGCAGAATTAGGAGCTGCTGTTCCTGCAAAAAGACCAGATGCAAATACAATTTTATTATTTTTTCCAATAGGATTTGCTTCAGCAGGGACTTCATTTGCTATGATGTAAGAACAAAGTCCTCTTCCTGCAAGTCTTTCATACTGCTGAGATGGTCTTTCGACCGAAATCTCTTTTTTTTGCATATCTACTCTTATTATCTTGTCCATGAATTTTCCTCCTTAAGGATAAAGGACTTCATGTTTTCATGAGGATTCTCTATGATACCCTTTTCTGTAATTATAGCGGAAATATTTGTGGAAGGAGTAATATCAAAAACAGGGTTTATTGCTTCTGCATCCTTTGGGCCGATATATCTGTTTCCGATCTTTAATATCTCATCAGCACCTCTGTATTCAATAGGGATCTTATCTCCTGAATCTATCTGTGGATCAATAGTGGATGTAGGAGCAGCCACATAAAAAGGGATATTATGCTCCTTTGCCATAATTGATAATTGATATGTGCCTATCTTGTTTGCCACATCTCCATTTGCTGCAATCCTATCTGCTCCAGTAATAATAAGATCTATCTTACCAGACCTCATTAGATAACCTGCAGCACTATCCACAATTACAGATACAGGTATTCCATCTTGCATAAGCTCAAAAATGGTAAGTCTCAATCCCTGAAGCCAAGGCCTTGTTTCATCTGCAATCACCTTTATCTTTTTACCTGCCTCATGTGCTGCCCTGATCACTCCAAGTGCAGTGCCATATCCCCCTGTAGCAAGGGAGCCAGCATTACAATGGGTAAGTATAGTCGCCTCATCTGGTACAAGATCTTTTCCATATTCTCCTATTTTTTTGTTTAATTCTATATCCTCTTCAAGGATCTTTTTTGACTCCATAAAAAGGACATCCTTTATTTCAGAAACAGGTCTGTCTTTTAGACTCAAAGCAAGCCTCATCATTCTTTCCAATGCCCAATTTAAGTTTACCGCAGTAGGTCTGGATAAAAGAATCTCTTTTTTTATTTCTGAAAGCCTTTTTATAAAGATCTCATATGAACTCGTTTTTATTGAAAATGCACCAAGCGCAAGTCCCATTGCTCCAGCAATTCCTATTGCAGGAGCACCTCTTATAACCATTAACTTTATAGCCCTGATAACATCTTTATAGCTTCTACAAATGTACCACTCTATCTTATGAGGAAGCTTTCTCTGGTCTATCATCCTTACCTTCTTATCTTTCCATTCAACAGTTGCTATCATCTTAACACACCCTTTCTATCCACCCATAAGGGTCTTTTTTGTATCCATACTGAATCCCTACAATCTCATCATAAAGCCTTTTAGACAAAGTCCCCATCTTGCCATTATTTATTGAATAGCTTTTTCCTTTATAAGTGATCTGTCCTATAGGAGATATGACAGCAGCTGTCCCTGTTCCAAATGCTTCTTTCAGCTTTCCGTTCTGAGCAGACTCTATCACTTCATCTATAGAGATTCTTCTTTCTGTCACCTTTATCCCCCAGTCCTTGGCAATATGAATGACCGAATCTCTTGTTATACCCGGAAGTATGCTTCCAGTAAGCGGAGAGGTAACCAGTTCATCTTCGATCACAAAAAATACATTCATTGTGCCAACCTCTTCCACATACTTGTGTTCTATTGCATCAAGCCAGAGCACCTGAGTAAATCCCTTCTTTTTTGCCATCTCACTTGAGAAAAGACTGGCAGCATAATTACCTCCTGTTTTTACATCTCCTGTACCACCAGGAGCTGCTCTTACATACTGATCTTCTACATATATCTTTACAGGATTCATTCCCTCTTTATAATAAGCACCAACAGGGCCTGTGATTATAAGAAAAAGATAGCTCTTAGATGGTCTTACTCCTAAGTGGGGTTCAGTGGCAAACATAAATGGCCTTATATAAAGAGATGTGCCTTTATTTTTTGGAACCCAGTCTTTGTCTATAAGAATAAGCTTTTTCATGCATTCCATAACAAACTGCTCATCTATCTCTGGCATACACATTCTTCTTGCAGACCTATTGAACCTCTTAAAATTTTCCCAAGGTCTAAAAAGATTTATTCCTCCATCTTCTCTTCTGTATGCCTTAAGTCCCTCAAATATAGCCTGTGCATAATGTAAAACCATTGCAGCAGGATCAAGCACTATATCTTCATATGGCTTGATACATGGATCATACCATCCTTTTTCTTCTTCATACTTCATTACAAACATGTGATCCGAAAATATGTCTCCAAATCCTAATCTAGACTCATCTTGTGGTTTTTGTTTAGGAGATGTAGCATAAATAATCTTTAACTTCATTTTGCTTTTCCTCTTGAATGTGTTTGGTTGTTTTTAAATATCATAACTTATATATTCACACAAGAACTTCCCCGAGCATTCTATAATACCAATATCGATTGTGTATTCGCCTTATAAACTGACCTTACGCAAAAGTTTTTATCTCACGAGGGAAAGATAACAGCGAATGCGATATTGGGGCAAAAGAGTTTTTCGTCTGCTCCGAGTCTCGCGGGCCGGTCTCTTCAGTGACTTATCTGCGGGGGATATCTGCCCCCTCCGCTTTTAAATGAACATTCTCGAATTTTTAGACATAGGTTTAAGGTTCAAAATTTCTGGTGTGAAGCTGTTTTCACTTAATAGAGGGCTTAATTGTGATTACAGATGAGGCAGATGAGATCTTGACACAAAAAGAAAAATCTGATTTTATCTTATCAAAGGTGATGGGGTTCACCTTTAACTGTCCTGATAAGGACTGATGACCCCTACCCTTACAGATAAGTTTCTGAAGGGTAGGGGTATTTTTTTAGAAACAGGTACTTTTAAGTGTATAAAAGCTTTTATGATATTTACATGAATACACCTTTAGAGGAAGAAAGAAGAATTGATTACAGTTCAGCGTCTTTTAGAGTTTGAGTCTTTTGAAGATAGGATCAATGTTCTAAAACTTATGCGCTCTTTTTCTTCATATATGAGATTTGCTTATCAAAGACTTTTCCCTCTAAATTCCAGATATTGTGATGATGCTATTTCAAAAGCCAAAGATATGCTTACCAGTTGTAAGAAAAGGAACATAAATCCTGTTAAAATAATCTTTGGTGGAAAGAACTTATTGGAAAAATTAAAAAAGAATCATCTACAGGGTAAGAAGAGAGAAAAACTAATAGGAATTGATATAAATGCATCTCCTTTTCATATTGCATGGAGCGAAGTGGATAGAGATGG